>NZ_CALJAH010000373.1 GCF_938028185.1 uncultured Cardiobacterium sp.
AGGGTGAGGCTTGTGTCCCACCGTCACAGCCGATGCGCCGTCAAGGGGCTGTTTACAATGCAACCCTGGCTCTGCGGTCACCCACCAAACTGCCCCCTCCCCCGTGGGGGAGGGTCGGGGTGGGGGCAGTAAACCATCCGCATCAGCGACTGCTTCCCCGCGTGCGTGTCGGCTGCGTCACCACAAACCCTACGGCAGTTAAAAACAAGCCGTAGGGGCGATTGACGAGGAACGCGCATAACCGCTCGCAGTAACCTGTTCGGGCGGTGACGGAACAAGGTCTGTTGGGCGTGTGCCGCAGGCAGGCGGTTTTCTATTCCCCCAACCCTGCTACCGTGCCATTGACGACAACAGCAGGTGTTGCAGGGCGGCGACGTCATGCACCAGCGTATCCGGGCGGGCGGCGGCGAGGGTGGTCGCGTCATGTGCGCCCCAGGTGACAGCGCAGGTTTGGACGCCCGCAGCGCGTCCTGCCTCAATGTCGGTGGTGGCATCGCCGATGTAAATGGCGCTGGCGGCGGGGCGGTCAAGCCGGGCGAGGGCGCGGGTGATACCGTCGGGATGCGGTTTGTAGTGGGCGACGTCGTCCGAGCCGATGAAGACATCTATCTGCGCGCTGATGCCGAGCGCATCGCAGTTGGCGCGGAGAATGGCGCCTTTTTTGCTGCTGATGATGCCGGTTTGCCGCTCCTGCGCCCGGAGCGCGGCGAGCAGTCCGGCGATGCCGGGATACAGGCGGATGTGCGTGTTGGCGGCGGCAGCGTAGTGCTGGCGAAAGGTGGCGAGCAAGGTGGCGAAGGCCGCGTCATCCAGCGCGGTGGCGCCAAGCGTGCGGAAACAGCGCTCAATCGGGATGCCCATTTGCTGCACGATGGCGGCATCGGGCGGCACGGGCAGTTGATGGTCGCGGAACGCCTGTTGAGTGGCGATGATGGCGCATGAGGCGCTGTCGGCGAGGGTGCCGTCAAAATCAAACAGAATGGTATGTAGTGGCATGACTTTTCTCCTTCGTAGCATTTTCCGCCGCAGTGTATGCCAGCCGCCGGATACCTTCACAACTTGTAGCCGACCGGCTGATTTCACAAAAACCTTCACCCCCGCCACCATCAAAAAACCTGCATCCGCCCTTGCCCCGAATCAACCGCACGGCTGCCGCCAATCCCTTACAATACCGCCATCCACCTACCCCCGCCGACACCGTGCAACACAGCTATTCCTACATCATCCTCTCGACCGTCCTCGTCAACAATTTTGTCCTCTCCCAATTCCTCGGCCTCTGCCCGTTCATGGGCGTGTCGCGCAAAATCGACACCGCGCTCGGCATGGGGCTGGCCACCGCCTTCGTCCTCACCCTCTCCGCCGTCAGCGCCTACCTGCTCGACACCTACCTCCTCGAACCCTTCGGCCTGCGCTACCTGCGCACCATCAGCTTCATCGTCGCCATCGCCGTCCTCGTCGGCCTCACCGAAATGTTCATCGCCAAGACCAGCCCGGTACTGCACCGCCTCCTCGGCGTGTACCTGCCGCTGATTACCACCAACTGCGCCGTCCTCGGCGTCGCCCTACTGAACGCCAACCAGCACCACAACCTGCTCCAATCCGCGCTTTACGGCTTCGGCGCTGCCGTCGGCTTCACCCTCGTCCTCATCATCTTCGCCGCCCTGCGCGAACGCCTGGACGCCGCCGACGTCCCCGCGCCCTTCAAAGGCACGCCCGCCGCACTGATGACCGCAGGCATCCTTGCCATCGCCTTCATGGGATTCGGCGGATGGGCATGACCGCGCTGGCGCTCACCGGCGCCCTGCTGATGCTGCTCGGCATCGTCGCCCTCTGCGGCCTGCTGCTCGGCTACTTCGCGCAAAAATACAAAATCGAAGGCGACCCGCTCGTCGAAAAAATCGACGCCATCCTGCCGCAAACCCAGTGCGGCCAATGCGGCTTCCCCGGCTGCAAACCCTACGCCGAAGCCATCGCCAAAGGCGAGGCGGACATCAACCGCTGCCCGCCCGGCGGCCAGGAAGGCGTGGAAAAACTCGCCGAACTGCTCGGCGTTGAAGCCAAACCGCTGGACGCCGAAAACGGCGAAGAAACCGCGCCACAAGTGGCATTCATCATCGAAGACTGGTGCATCGGCTGCACCAAATGCATCAAAGCCTGCCCGGTCGATGCCATCCTCGGCAGCAACCAAAAAATGCACACCATCATCAGCGACGAATGCACCGGCTGCCGCCTCTGCGTGGACCCCTGCCCGGTGAACTGCATCATCATGAAGCCGCGCGACCAAAAATGGAACTGGGACAAACCGCAAGACCCCAACCACCCCACATGATCAAAAAACTCCTCGCCTGCCTGCTGCCGCCCAAAAACCACTTTCACGGCGGCCTGCACATCACCCCGCCGCGCCACAAAAGCATGAGCACCGGCGCGCCCAGCCGCGAAGCCGCCTTGAGCGCCGAATACGCCATCAGCCTGCGCCAGCGCGACGGCAGCGCCTACCTCGCCAAAGTCGCGCCCGGCGAGCGCGTCCTGCGCGGCCAACTCCTCGCCGAACCCGTCAATAGCCAGGACGCGCCCATACACGCGCCCACCTCCGGCACCATCCGTGCCATTGAGCCGCGCCCGGAAATGCACCCGGCGAACCAGCCCGTGCCGCACCTCATCCTGGAAAGCGACGGCAAAGACGAAGCCGTGCCGCCCCTGCCCGCACTCGACCCCGAAACCACCGACGCCGACACCCTGCGCGAACGCATCGCCGCCTGCGGCATCGTCGGCCTCGGCGGCGCGGGCTTCCCCACCGCGCGCAAACTCGGTCACCCGGCGAACACACTGGTCATCAACGCCGCCGAATGCGAACCCTACATCACCTGCGACGACCTACAAATCCGCGAAAACGCCGCCGACATCATCAACGGCGCGCAAATCGCCGCCAAAATCCTCGGCGCCGAACACATCCACTTCGGCATCGAAGACGACAAACCGCAAGCCATCGCCGCCCTCGAACGCGCCGCCGCCGACCTCAATGACCCGCGCATCCAAATCAGCAGCGTCCCCACCCGCTACCCCTCCGGCAACGCGCGCCAACTCTTTGAACTACTGCTTGGCGTGCGCGTCCCCGCTGACCAACACGCCAGCGACTACGGCCTCATCTGCCACAACAGCGGCACCATGAAAGCCGTATATGACGCCGTCATCCGTGGCGAACCCCTGACCGAACGCTACACCACCATCAGCGGCGAAGGCGTCAAACAGCCACAAGTGCTGCGCATCCGCACCGGCGCACCAGCGCGCGACCTCATCAATCAGGCAGGCGGCGAAACCGGCGACAACCGCTACATCATCGGCGGGCCGATGATGGGCTACCAAATCACAAGCGCCGACACCCCACTACAAAAAACCGGCAACAGTCTGCTGCTCCTGCCCGCGATCGAGCCCGCCGAAGAAAGCCCGTGCATCCGCTGCTCGCGCTGCGCCGACGCCTGCCCGATGGAACTCTTGCCGCAACAACTCCTCTGGTACAGCCAAAGCGACGAACACAAACGCCTCAAACAATACCGCCTCTTCGACTGCATCGAATGCGGCATCTGCGCCGCCGTCTGCCCGTCGGCCATCCCGCTCGTCCAATACTACCGCCACAGCAAAGGGGCGATTCGCGCGGCTGATGACAAAACCCGCGCCGCCGAACACGCCCGCGCCCGCCACGAAGCCCGCACCGCTCGCTTAGAGCGCGAAGCGGCAGAACGACAAGCACAAATGGACGCGCGCCGCGCCAAACTCCAACAAAACCCCGCCGCCGACAAACCGGAACGCTACACCCCGGCCAAACCCGCCGTTGCTGCTTCCCCCACAATGATGCCCCCTCCCCCCGTGGAGGGCAGCCGACAAAGCAGCGCAGCTTCCGACGACAAAACCGCCGCTATCGAAGCGGCGAAAGCCCGTGCCGCTGCCCGCCGTGCCGAACGCCTTGCCGCGCAAAACAGTGAAGCCAAAACACCCGCCAATCTGCCCCCCTCCCCCTGTGGGGGAGGGGACGGGGGTGGGGTTCGTCCGCATACCGCCGATGCGAATACCGCAACAGACGTAGGTCGGCCATTTATGGCCGACAACAACATCGGGCATGAATGCCCGACCTACAACCCGGTTACAACCGTTCCTGCCCCCCATCAACTCCCATCCGACCCCGGCAAAACTGCCGCCATCGAAGCGGCCAAAGCGCGCGCCGCTGCACGCCGTGCCGAACGCCTTGCCGCGCAAAACGAAAAAGCCGAAACCTCCACCGCTCCCGCTTCCCGCACCGAAGTACTCCCTCCCTCGCAGGACGCGCCAGCGTCCGCAGCGGGGGAGGGTTGGGGA
>NZ_CALJAH010000374.1 GCF_938028185.1 uncultured Cardiobacterium sp.
TGGTCGTAGCGCAGCGGCGGTTGTTGTCGCGCGGCGGCGGGCGACGGCGCCGGGGTTTCGCGCGGTGGCGCGGTTTGCGCGGCGGGGATGTTGCCGCGCAGGGCGTGGTGCAGGCTGCTGTAGAGGAAGTCGTGCGCGAGGCGGCTTTCGCGGAAACGCACTTCGTGTTTCGCCGGATGCGCATTGACGTCGATGAGGTCGGGCGCGATGTCGAGGTAGAGGACGTACACCGGATGGCGGCCGTGGTAGAGCATATCCTGGTAGGCCTGGCGGATGGCGTGCGCGATGATTTTGTCGCGGATCATGCGGCCATTGATGTAGAAGTATTGGCGGTCGGGCTGGTTGCCGGCGCAGGTCGGCAGGCCAACCCGGCCATAGAGGTGCATTTCGCCGCTGCGGGCGTCGATGGGCAGCGACTGCTCCAGCAGCTCATCGCCGAGGACGCTGGCAATGCGCGCGGCGAGATCGGCGCCGCCGTATGCGCCGAGCAGTTTGCCGTGGTTATTGAGGCGGATGGTGATGCCGTCGTGGCTTAAGGCGAGGGTTTGCACGAGCTGCTGGATGTGCTGCCGCTCGGTGCGTTCGCTTTTCAGGAATTTTTTCCGCGCCGGGGTGTTGTAGAAGAGGTCGCGGATTTCGATGGTGGTGCCGGGCGGGTGCGCCGCCGGGCTGATGGCGTCGCCCAGATGCGGGCTGATGCGCCAGGCTTGTATTTCGCCTTCCGCGCGGCTGGTGAGGGTGGTCTTGGCGACGGAGGCGATGCTTGGCAGCGCTTCGCCGCGAAAGCCGAGGGTGGTGACGTGCTCAAGGTCGTCAAGGTTGCGGATTTTGCTGGTGGCGTGGGTGGCGAAGGCGAGCGCGAGGTCGTCCGGGTAGATGCCGCAGCCGTTGTCGCGCACGCGGATGAGTTTGCCGCCGCCGTCTTCGATGTCGATGTCGATGTGTGTCGCCCCGGCGTCGATGGCGTTTTCCACGATTTCTTTGACGACGGAGGCGGGGCGCTCGATGACTTCACCGGCGGCGATTTGGTTGATGAGGTGGTTGGGCAGTTGCTGGATGCGGGGCATGGCGACGACGGGGCAGGGATTCGCGCGCTATTGTTGCCTTTTGCCGGGGAATTGCAATCCCGGCGGGGATGGGGCGATAGCCAGCCGGGGGGATTGGCGCTATCATCGGCGCATCCCCCGCAGAGGAATACGGCATGACGCATCACATTTTCCCCACCACCCCGCCCCGCTATGTTGCGGGCGCGCGTGGGTGGTGCCGCTGCGGGGCGGTAGCTGAAATCATAGCCATCCACCGAAAGTTTCAGACAAGGCGCGTCGCCGAAGACAGTACGCGGTTGTACGGCGAGGCGACGCAACACCGTATGAGGCTTTCGGTGGATGGCTATATGGCGATGTTGACGGGCGCTTTTGTCCGGTAGGCATCGCCTTTTCTTTAAGCGTATTTTGATTCAGGGAGAGAGAAATGTTTAACCGCAATCCGACAGCCGAAACAGCAGTGGCATATCCGTGGGCGAAAGTCTTTTTTGGCTTCGTTGGCGGGATGTTGTTGTTTAATTTTGTTGCCCATCTATTGGGAAGTATAAAACTTTCTGGCATTTTGCTGGGGCAGCTATTACTACCACAGCCAGCAACGGACAAAATGTATTTATATCTCTTGTGGGGGTTGTTGTTTTTATTTCCTGTATTGCTTGGCAGTATTGCTACCGTATTGTTTTTGGTTTGGCGAAATGCAAGGCGCAATCGGCACGGCGTAATGCTAGCAGTAAAATCCATGCTGGCACTAAATACCATTTATGCCGTATTCAGTATTATTTATTTGGTTTTTTGGGGTGTATTCAGGGATGGTGCGCAGATTTTGTTTCTTGTTTTTTCTTGTACGGGTTTCGTTTTGATGCAAGGCATTTTTGCCGCCTTGCTGGCAAGCTGGTTGCTGCCCGAACCCGCAAATGATGAAGACGAAGCAGAATTTTATCCTTGGCAGCGCGTCATTCTCGGTTTTGGCCTGGGTACCGGCTTGCTCAATGGCTTGCTCTTCTGGCTGCTGCTACTGATACTGGGTAAGGGTATTTCCTGGTGGCATTTGCCGGATAATATGGGACGCTTTTTTATGCCTGGCTTTTTATTTGGCGCCTGGTTTGCCTGGCGGCGTTTTCAACGCTCGCTCAGGCATATGGTTTTTATTTTGGTAGTCACTTTGCCGCTGGCGATGTTCTATTTTATGGGTATTACTTCCGCTTCTTTCAGTTACAGTATGCATTTGCGCAGTTTGCCGATGATTTTGACGGCACGGTTGGCGCTCGCTATTTTGATTCTTTCGTTTGTTTTGCTGCCTGCAAGGGAAGACAGAACGGCTTCTGCGGCTAATAATGGTGTGTTGTTGCTGGTGAGTCTATTGGCTGCGGCCATCATTATTGTGGTTTCTGCCTGGATGATGCCCTATGTATTGATCATATTATGGCGCTTGTTTTCCTGATCAGGATTTTTTGGAGATTCTTTTTCTATCCACCAAACCGGGGAGGTTTTTATGTCGAAGTTCCAGCAGGATGCCACGCTGCTTTTGGCAGCCGTTGGCGGTAGGGAGAATATCAGCGCGGTCACGCATTGTGTGACGCGGATGCGTTTTGTCTTGGTTGATCCGAAAAAGGCGGATATTGCCCGCATTGAGGCGATTGGCTGCGTCAAGGGGACGTTTATCCAGTCCGGACAATTCCAGGTGATTATTGGCAATGAGGTGAGCGAGTTTTATCAGGAATTCACTACCCTTGCCGGGATTGAAGGGGTATCGAAGGATGCGGTGAAAGCGGCGGCGACGGCGCAGCAGAATTGGCTGCAACGCATAATGAGCGCGCTTGGCGAGATTTTTGCGCCGATTATTCCCGCACTGGTGTGCGGCGGCTTGATTTTGGGCTTTCGCAATATTATTGGCGAGATTGCGCTGTTTGATGGCAAGACTTTGGCGCAGACGTCGTCGTTCTGGCAGGGGATGTATCAGTTTCTTTGGCTGATTGGCGAGGCGGTATTTCATATGCTGCCGATTGGCATTGTCTGGTCAATTACCCGCAAGATGGGGACGACGCCGATTCTTGGCATTGTGCTTGGCGCAACGCTGGTGTCGCCGCAGTTATTGAATGCGTTTGCGGTCGCCAGTACGGCGGCGGAGGATATTCCGCATTGGGATTTCGGCTTTACCCAGGTCAATATGATTGGCTATCAGGGGCAGGTGATTTCCGCGATTCTCGCCGGCTTTGTTTTGGTATATTTGGAACGCTTTTTCCGCCGTATTTCGCCCGCCGTCATTTCGATGATTGTCGTGCCGTTTTGTTCGCTCGTGCCAGCGGTGATTATTGCGCATATGTTGGTCGGGCCAATTGGCTGGAAGATTGGCACGTTTATTGCCGATGCGGTTTATGGCGGGCTGACTTCTTCGTGGTCGGTGTTATTCGCTGCCGTTTTTGGTTTTCTTTATGCGCCGGTGGTGATGACTGGCTTGCATCATATGACCAATGCCATTGATATTACGTTGACGACGAAATTCGGCGGCACGATTCTTTGGCCAATGATTGCCCTTTCCAATATTGCGCAGGGTTCGAGTGTGCTCGCGATGAGTGTTTTGCAGCGCCACAATAAGCGCGCTGAGCAGGTCAATGTGCCTGCCTGTATTTCTGCTTATTTAGGGGTAACCGAGCCGGCGTTATTCGGGGTGAATTTGAAATATGGTTTCCCGCTCGTTTGCGGGATGATTGGCTCTGCCATTGCCGCGGTGATTTCGGTTGGCTCGGGCACGCAAGCGCTCAGTATTGGCGTCGGCGGTATTCCCGGCATTTTGTCTATCAATCCGCAATTCTGGGGTTCGTTTGCCCTGGCGATGGCGGCGGCGATTGTCGTGCCGTTTGTGCTGACCTGGCTGGTCGGGCAGAAGCGTTTGAGCACGGCGGAAAAAGGCAGCGCGCCCGCGCCCGCGCCTGCGGTTGCCGTGCCACCTGCTGCCTCGCCGGCGGAAGAGGTGTTTATCGCGCCGATGAGCGGCCGCCTGTTTGCCATTGAGGATATTGATGACCAGGGCTTTGCCTCGAAAAGTATGGGCGATGGCATCGCGATTGAGCTGCAAGATGGCGTGGTGGTCGCGCCGTTTAGCGGCACGGTCGAGGTCGCGTTCCCCACCGGGCACGCCTACGGCATCGCCTGTGACAACGGGCGCGAGCTGCTGATTCATATCGGCATGGATACGGTCGAGTTGCAAGGCAAGGGCTTCACCGCGCGCGTCCAGCAGGGCGACCGCGTGCGTCAGGGCGATGTGTTGGCGGAGGTGGATGTCGCTTATGTGCAAAGCCAAGGCAAGCCGCTGGTGTCGCCGGTGGTCTTCACCGACGGCGAGGCTATCCGCGTGCTGAAGAAGGATGTGGACGTCAAATGCGGCGATAGCGGCATTTTGGAACTGTGAGGAATGTCATGAATTTCAAAGACAAAGTCGTTTACCAGATTTACCCCAAATCCTTCTGCGACAGCAACGGCGACGGCATCGGCGACCTGCCGGGCATCATCAGCAAGCTCGATTATCTGCAAGCGCTCGGCATGGATTATCTCTGGCTCAATCCGATTTACCCCTCGCCGCAGCGCGACAACGGCTACGACATCGCCGATTACCGCGCCATCGACCCGGTTTACGGCACGATGGACGATTTTGAGCGCCTCTGCCGCGAGGCGAAGGCGCACGGTATCGACATCATGCTCGATATGGTCTTTAACCACACCTCGACCGCGCATGAGTGGTTCCAAAAAGCGCTCGCGGGCGACCCCAAATACCGCGCCTATTATTTGTTCCGCCCCGGCAAGCCCGACGGCAGCGCGCCGACCAACTGGCAATCGAAATTCGGCGGCAGCGCCTGGGAATACGCGCCGCAAGTCGGGCAGTATTACCTGCACCTTTTCGACGTTACCCAGGCAGACCTCGACTGGACGAATCCGGCGGTGCGCGAGGAAGTCGCCGACATCGTCCGCTTCTGGCAGGCAAAAGGCGTGCATGGCTTCCGCTTTGACGTCATCAACCTCATCAGCAAGCGCGAGTTTGCCGACGACCCCAACCACGCCGACGGCCGCCAGTTCTACACCGACGGCCCGTACGTGCATGAATACCTGCGTGAGTTAAACCGCGAGAGCTTCGGCCGCGACGTGCAGAGTTTTACCGTCGGCGAGATGAGCTCGACCAAACTCGCCGAATGCGTGCATTACGCCGGCGCGGAAAGCGGTGAGCTATCGAGCGTCTTCACCTTCCACCACCTCAAGGTGGACTACAAGGACCAGCAAAAATGGGCGCTGCAACCCTTTGATTTCGCGGCGCTGAAAACCCTCATCAGCGACTGGCAGATTGGCATGGCGGCAGGCAATGCCTGGAACGCGCTCTTTTGGAACAACCACGACCAGCCGCGCGCCTTGAGTCGTTTCGGCGATGACCGCCGCTACCGCGTTGAGTCCGCGACCATGCTGGCAAGCGCGCTGCACATGCTGCGCGGCACGCCTTACGTCTATCAGGGCGAAGAAATCGGCATGACCAACGCCTACTTCGACGACATCGACGACTACCGCGACATCGAAAGCACCAACCTCTACGCCATCGAAAAAGCGGCGGGGCGGGACGCGGCGGCCATTCACGAACTGCTGCGGGCGCGCAGCCGCGACAACGCGCGCACGCCGATGCAGTGGACGGCGGGCGCACAGGCGGGCTTCACCAGCGGCACGCCGTGGCTGAAAGTGAACCCGAACCACACGGAAATCAACGCCGAGGCGGAGACGCGCGAGCCGCACGGCATCTACGCCCATTACCAGGCGCTGATCCAGCTACGCAAAACACAGCGCGTCATTCAGGACGGCGACTACACACCGCTGCTTGCCGACCACCCGCAAATATTCGCCTACCGCCGCGAGAATGATGAGGCGTCGCTCGTCGTGTTGGCGAACTTCTACGGCGAGGTGGCAAAAGCGCCGCTCGCGGACACGGCGGGCTATCGGCTGCTCCTCGGCAATTACCCCGATTCCCCGACGACGCTGGAAGAAGACGTGCTGCTGCGCCCGTATGAAGCGCTGGTTTATCTGCGGCAGAAGGTGTAGAAAGTAAAGCGCCCCCTCGCGCTGACAATGCTGTGGTGGGTCGAGACCCACCCTACATATACTGCGGAAAGCGTGCGTAGGGTGGGGCTTGCCCCACCGCCGCAATATCGTCGCCATGACCCGCCCCATCAGCCATAAAAAAAGCCACCCCTGCGGGTGGCTTTTTTAGAACCTGTTTAGAGTCTGGGAAAACCCGTTTTCTTGTGCAAACGGGAGCAGGTAAAACCGCCGATATATCCCCCTCTCCTTGAGGGGCTGGGATAGCTCGCGCAGCGACAAGCATTGCTTGCGAAGCAGAGAGAGGTTTGGGATGAGAACAACAAAGCCATTGAAAAACAGGAATTTCAGTTCATGAACAATATCGCTCACCCCCACCCC
>NZ_CALJAH010000375.1 GCF_938028185.1 uncultured Cardiobacterium sp.
CTGCGGCAATAAAATTAACCCGTCTTTGCCTTTTGCCCGAGCGCTGCCCGTATTTGCGCCTGCCTTTCTCCGACCAGCCCCAGCGGTAAACGTCCCCTGCCAGCATACCCGCTTCATCCATATAAAGTATGCGTTCCTTGCCCAGACGCTTTTCCAGTCTTTGCATCTGCCGGACAAAGCGCTCCTGTGCTTTTGGGTCGCCTTCTTTGTAGGTCAGACTCTTTTTTTATGCGTAAATCCGACGCGGTGCAGCCAACGGCGCAGAGCCTCATAGCGAATTTTGCGCCCGAAGCGTTGTTCAAAGGGGGCAAGCAGGTCGTAAACCGTGTTAAACGGGGTTTCCTGAATAAACTCCCGAAAAGCCTCAATATCTTCAACATGATGGCTATGCCCTTTCTGATACTTGGCTTTGGCACAGGTTCTGCCTTCTTTTTCATAGACGCGCAACCATTCATCAAAGCTGCGCCGTTGTATACCGAATATTCTGCAAACTTCGATCTTCTTCATGCCCTGCTCCAGATGCGCGGCTATGGCCCTTTCTCTCATGGCTTGTGGGTATGGCATGGTCAGGCTCCAGGGAAATTGATGATTGTATAGAATTTAGAGAGGATTGCTATATTCACTCGCGGCGCCGTCTTTGACATAGACGAAATACGTGCCGTCGTAGCGGTAATCCAGCGTTTTGCCGGTGACTTCGCCGTCGGGGAATTTTTGCGTGTTTTCAATGAGCGGCACGCGCAGGGTTTTGCTGGCAGCATCGTAGCCAAAATGCGGATATTGCGAGGTTGTGCCGGGCAGACTGTCGCGGTCGTAGGCGAAGGCGATGCTGGAGAGGTCTTTGCCGTGTGAGCGGACAAGCGCGGCGGCTTCCGGTTTGTCGCCCTGAACGCGCAGCAACTGGAGGCTGACCGCCAGCGCATTGCTTGACCCTTGCGCGCTTTCTTCCAGCAGGTACACCGTGCCGCGCTCGCCCAGGTCGGCGGTGTAGAGACCTGTAACATTATCGCTGTTGCCGGAGACGTCTTCGCGCTTTTCCCATTCGGGATGGGCGTCAATAACACGGGTTTTGCCGGTGGCATCGCGGTATTGCCACAGACCGAGGTTGAAACGCATCGTGCCGCCGCTGGCGTCGTCCCAGGAATAGGCGCGGAATTTGTGGTCGCTGGCGGTTGCCATCTGCAACCCTTGTTCGCGCGCCTGCGAAAAATCGCAGTCCCAGCTTTTGTCGGCATCCGTGGTGAGCAGGCGGCGGATTTCGGTATGGGCAGCATTGGCCTTGTTTTCATCGTATGCCGCCGGGCTGTCCACCATCGGTTCCAGAATGGCGAACTGCTGGCGCAACGCGGCGTCAACCGTGGCGCAATCGTAGGCCTGGGCGAGGCCGCTACAGGCGGCAAGGGCGATGAGAATGTTGCGGGACATGGGATTCTCCGTGATAAATGAGCGGGCAGTATATCGCCACGGCACCGCATCATTTCATACCGTTCTGTTTGCTGGCCGCAGGCAACAAAAACCCCCGCCGGAGCGGGGGTGGATTAGGCGGCGATGTTCAGATTTTACTGGGCAACAGGTGCGGCACCAGCAGCAGGTTGTTGTACCTGACGTTCAACGAGTCCATCAACAGTGACTTCTACGCGACGGTTTTGTGCGCGGCCTTCGGCAGTCTTGTTGGTGGCAACCGGGTTTTTCTCGCCCTGACCGTAAGCTTCGATCAGTTGTGACGGAACGCCGTTTTCAGCGAGGTAGTTGGCAACGGTAGATGCACGACGTTCAGAAAGTTTCTGGTTGTAGGCATCTGAACCCTTGGAGTCGGTGTGACCGACCACGGTGATTTTCTGGATGTTGGCACCGCGTTGGTTCAACTGGCCAGCCAAATCCTGCAGGGCTTCTTTGCCTGCCGGTTTGAGGTTGGACTTGTCGAAGTCAAAGTAGGTGTCAGCACCGAGGGTGATCACTTCGCGTTGGGTTTCCATGACCGGCGGCGGCGGTTCCGGTGCTTTCACACCGCAATCACGCAGTCCCTTGTTGGCGTTTACGGTAACGCATTCGCCCCAACGGTTCTTGACGAGATCACCACCGCGGGAGGTCAGGTCTTCTGTAGCGGAAAGATCTGCAAATGCCGGCGCTGCAACGGCAGTAACGGCGGCAAGTGCGATCAGGTTTTTAAGTTTCATATACTTCTCCCAATAACAAAACTTGCAAGTTTAGTTAAGAACTGGTGGACGGCTGCCCGTCCAAGATTGACGGTACCCCTGCCCACGAACAGGCAAGAGGTACCCATCCGCGCGCAATCATAAGGGTTTTGTTGCAAAAATGCAAAGGAAAATCCGGCGATGTGGCGCCTGCGGACGCGGTTCTGTTGCAAAAATGATACGGAAAACGCCAGCCATCCCGCCCGCCCCGGCAAAGGCGCAAAACACCGCCGCAGAACAGGCGTTTGCCCATTCGTGATACCATAGCGCCCGTTTGCCGCATCAGGCGGTTTTTCCACGTTATAAGGTTGAAACAATGAGTGATTTTGCCAAAGAAGTGTTGCCGGTTCGCTTGGAAGACGAGATGCGCAGTTCGTATCTTGATTACGCGATGAGCGTGATTGTCGGCCGTGCCTTGCCGGACGCGCGCGACGGTCTGAAGCCGGTACATCGCCGCGTGCTGTTTTCCATGCACAAACAGGGCAATGCCTGGAACAAGAAATATGTGAAATCCGCGACCATCGTCGGCGACGTCATGGGGAAATACCACCCGC
>NZ_CALJAH010000376.1 GCF_938028185.1 uncultured Cardiobacterium sp.
CGGGCGGCTTGCAGCCCCTCCAGCGCGGCATCCAGCGCCGCGCCGCCGTCGAGACACTGGTTGCACAGCAGCGCCAGGTCGCACCCCGCGTTCAGCGCCGCGCAGGCGGCTTCGGCGTGGGTGAGCTGGCGGCCCTGCATCTGGCGCGCGGCGGCCATGCCCAAATCGTCGCTGACGATGGCGCCGTCAAAACCCAGCAGGCCGCGCAGCACGTCTTGCAGCCAGTAGGGCGAAAAACCGGCGGGGCGCTCGTCCACTTGCGGGTAGATGACGTGCGCGGGCATGACGGCTGGAAGCGCCAGGCCCAGCCAGCCGTAGGGCGCGGCATCGGCCTGAAGCAGCTCGGCCAGCGGCCGCCCGTCTTGCGGCAGGTGCGTGTGCGAATCGGCCTGCGTGTAGCCGTGGCCGGGAAAGTGCTTGCCGCAGCCCTTCATGCCCGCCAGCAGCAGGCCGTGCAGCAGGCTTTTGGCCAGCTGGGCCGCCGCTTGCGGCTGCGGGTGCAGGGCGCGGTCGCCAATCACGGCGCTTTGGCCCCAGTCCAGATCGAGCACGGGGGTGAACGAAAGATCAATGCCGCAGGCGCGCAGCTCGGCGGCGAGCACGTAGCCGCAAGCGGTGGCGGCGGCCAGCGCCTGCAGGGCGTCTTCCTCCCACAGGCGGCCCAGGGCGCGCATGGGCGGCAGCGGCGTGAAGCCCCCTTCGCGAAAGCGCTGCACGCGGCCGCCTTCGTGATCGATGGCAATGAGCGCATCAGGCCGGATGGCGCGGATGGCCGCCGTCAGCGCCGCAATCTGCTGGCGGCTTTGCCAGTTGCGCGTGAACAAAATGACGCCGCCCGCCAGCGGATGGGCGATGCGGCGGCGGTCGTCCGCCGTGAGGGCGGCGCCTGCGATGTCGATGATGAGCGGAGCGTGGGGCATGAGCCGTGCGGGTGAAAAAACGAAGCCGCGATTGAATCAGAACCCTATCCGGCCTTCATCCGGCCCAAGGCCGCGCCCTGCCCCGCCCCGCCGCCGTCACGCCTTTGCTGGCGCCGTCTTTTGCGCCGTTTCCTGCCGCAGCTGCCGGGCAGCGGCCACCATGCGGGTCAGCGCGCCAATGACTTCGGGCCACTGGCGGGTTTTCAGGCCGCAGTCCGGATTGACCCACAGGCGTTCGGGCGGAATGCGGCGGGCGGCCTGCCGCAGGCGCTGCACGATCTGCTCTTGCGTGGGCAGGTTGGGCGAGTGGATGTCGTACACGCCGGGGCCGATGTCGTTGGGGTAGTGAAAGTCCACAAAGGCGTCCAGCAGCTCCATGTCCGAGCGCGAGGCTTCGATGGTGATGACGTCGGCGTCCATCTGCGCGATGGCGCTGATGATGTCGTTGAACTCCGAGTAGCACATGTGGGTGTGGATTTGCGTTTCGTCGCGCACGCCGTTGGCGGCCAGGCGAAAGCACGCAATGGCCCAGTCCAGATACGCCGGCCACTGCTGGCGGCGCAGGGGCAGGCCCTCGCGCAGGGCCGGCTCGTCAATCTGGATGACGCCAATGCCCGCCTTTTCCAGATCCAGCACTTCTTCGCGGATGGCCAGCGCCAGCTGCTGGCAGGTGAGCGGGCGCGGCTGGTCGTCGCGCACGAATGACCAGTTGAGCAGGGTGACGGGGCCGGTGAGCATGCCCTTGACGGGGCGCGGCGTGAGCGACTGCGCCCATGTGGCCCATTCCAGCGTCATGGCATGCGGGCGGCGGATGTCGCCAAAGAGGATGGGCGGCTTGACGCAGCGCGAACCGTAGGACTGCACCCAGCCAAAGCGCGTGAAGGCATAGCCTTCAAGCTGCTCGCCAAAGTATTCGACCATGTCGTTGCGCTCGGCTTCGCCGTGGACGAGGACGTCGATGTCCAGTTCTTCCTGGATTTTCACGCATTCGCGGATGTCCGCCTGCATATCGGCGATGTACTGGGCTTCTGTAATCGCGCCTTTTTTGTAGTCGCTGCGTGATTTGCGGATTTCCGCCGTTTGCGGGAAGGAGCCGATGGTAGTGGTTGGGAACAGCGGCTGCTTGATGGCGGCGTGCTGTTTCGGCGCGCGCGCAGCGTAGGGCGATTTGCGGTCGCCCATCTCTTTGGTGACGGCAGCGGTGCGTGCCTTGACTGCCGGGTTGTGGACGCGGCTGGATTCGCGGCGCGCCTTGTGCGCGGCGGCGTTGGCATCGAGTTCGGCTTTGACGCTGTCGCGGCCGCTGTCGAGCGCTTTTTTCAGGACGCGCAACTCTTCGAGTTTTTGCAGGGCGTAGGCGAGCCAGTTTTTGATTTCCGGGTCGAGGCTGTCTTCTTGGTCAAGGTCCACCGGCACGTGCAGGAGCGAGCTGGAGGGCGCGAGCCAGAGGCGGTCGCCGAGGCGGGCGCGGACGGGTTCGAGGGTGTCCAGCAGGTGGTTGAGGTCGGTTTTCCAGATGTTGCGGCCATCCACCACGCCGAGGGAGATGATTTTGGTCGCGGGCAGCAGGTCAACCAGTTTGTGAATTTCGCCGGGGGCGTTGATGGTGTCGAGGTGGACGCCATCAACCGGCAGGTCGTGCAGCAGGTTGAGGTTGTCGCCGAAGTCGCTGAAGTAGGTGGTGAGCAGGATTTTCGGCGTGGTGCGGTTCAGTTCGTGGTAGGCGGTTTTGACTGCTTGGCGCCAGTTTTTGTCCAGGGTGGTGACGAGGCAGGGCTCATCCACCTGCACCCATTCCGCGCCCGCCTGCGCCAGTTCGTTCAGCAGTTGTTTGTAAACCGGCAGCAGGCGCTCCAGCAGGGCGAGGCGGTCACTGTCGTCCTTGCTTTTGCCGAGCCAGAGATAGGTGACCGGGCCGATGATGACCGGTTTGACGCTTTTCACACCGAGCGCTTGTGCTTCTTTGATTTGGTCGAGCAGGCGCTGCGGGTTGAGCTTGAAGCTGGTGTTGGCGTCAAATTCGGGGACGATGTAGTGATAGTTGCTGTTGAACCATTTGGTCATCTCGCCAGCGGCAACGCCTGCGCCCTTGTCAATCGGGCTGCGGCCGCGCGCGGTGCGGAAGAAGGCGTCCAGCTCGTCGCCGCCGCCTTCGTAGGCGCGCTTCGGCAGGTTGCCGAGGGTGACACTCATATCCAGCACGTGATCGTAGAGGGTGAAATCGCCGACCGGGACGTAGTCGAAACCGGCTTGGTTCTGCCAGTAGCGTGCGCGCAGCGCCTTGGCGACGTCTTGCAGTTCGGCGGCGGTGGTTTCGCCCTTCCAATACGCTTCCTGCGCGAATTTCAGTTCACGTTTCGCGCCGATACGCGGAAAGCCGAGGTTATGGATGACAGTCATGGTTACTCCTGAAGAGGTTAATAGAGAGCGCGCACTATAGCGGGCGGTTCCCATGATGCAAAATGGTAAAATTGCATCGAATCATGAAAAACGCTCATAAGCCATGCTCGAACGCCACCACCTGAACATCATCCGCGCCGTCATCGAACACGGCACCCTCACCAAGGCTGCCGAAAGCCTCTACCTCTCGCAATCGGCGCTGAGCCACACCATCAAAAAACTGGAAGAACAGCTCGGCGCGCCGCTGTGGCACAAAGAAGGACGCAACCTGCGCCTGACCCAGGCGGGCGAACGGCTGCACCGCTTCGCGCGCCGCGTGCTGCCGCAATTTGACCACCTCGAAGAACAGCTCGGCTACTACGCGCGCGGCCAAAGCGGGCTGTTACGCATCGGCATGGAATGTCACCCCTGCTACCAGTGGTTGCTGAAAACCGTCGCGCCCTATCTCGAAGCGTGGCCGCGCGTCGATGTCGATGTCAAACAACAATTCCAGTTCAAGGGCGCGAGCGCGCTGCTTGCCTACGAAGTCGATGTCCTCATCACCCCCGACCCGGTACAAAGCGCCGGGCTGCATTTCCTTCCCGTCTTCCCTTACGAACAAGTGCTGGTGGTCGCGCGCGATCACCCGCTTTCGGCAAAAAGCGTGGCGCAACCGCAAGACCTCGCGCACGAAACCCTGCTGACCTACCCGGTGCCGGTGGAACGGCTCGACGTCTTCCAGCAGTTTTTGCTGCCTGCCGAACGCAGCGTTGCCGCACACCGCACCCTGGAAACCACCGAAATCCTGCTGCAAATGGTCGCCGCCAACCGAGGCGTGACCGCACTGCCGCACTGGCTCATCCGCGAACAGGCGGCGCACCTGCCGCTCGCCTGCCTGCGCCTCGGCGACGGCATCTACAAACACATCCACCTCGGCTTGCGCGCCGACGAGCGCCAGGTGGACTACATTGACGGCTTTATTGAAATCGCCAAGCGGGTGCGCTGAGGGCGGCACACCGCCTCGCAGTTGCCGCCTGTGCGCGGGCGTGGTAAAAAGCCCGCCTTTTAACCACCGGAATCCCCATGAGCGCCATTCTCGCCGCCCAACAGTTGCAAAAAACCTTCGCCGGATTCACCGCCGTCAGCGATGTGGACATCCACATTGACGCCGGGGAAACGGTCGCCCTCGCCGGGCATAACGGCGCGGGCAAGTCCACCCTGATGAAAATGCTGCTCGGTCTGCTGACGCCGACGCGCGGCAGCATCAGCATCAACGGCCATGCGGCGGGTAGCGTCGCCGCGCGGCAAATCATCGGCTATTTGCCGGAGACGGTCGCGCTGTATCCGAACATGACCGGCTTCGAAACGCTCGCCTTTTTCGCCAGCCTCAAAGGGTTGGGCAACGCGGGCAACCGCGAGTTGCTCGCCCGCGTCGGCATTCTGGAGGCGGCGGGCAAGCGCGTCGGTACCTATTCCAAGGGGATGCGGCAGCGTCTCGCGCTGGCACAAGCGCTGCTCGGCCAGCCGAAAATCCTCTTGCTGGACGAGCCGACCACCGGGCTTGACCCCGCCTCGCGTGCCGATTTTTACCGCATCCTCGCCGAACTGGCGGCGCAGGGGACGGCGATTCTGCTGTCCTCGCACGCGCTCGCCGAGCTGGCCGACCAGGCCGACCGCATTGTCATCATGAAAAACGGCGTCAAGACCGCCGACGGCAGTTTGCAGGCGCTGCGGCAGGACGCCGGATTGCCAACGCGGCTGCGCGTCTGGTTTGACGAGCCCACACCTGCCCTGCCCGCGCCGTGGCAGGCTGATGGTGCCGGGCAATGGTTTTGCGACTGCGCCGAGAGCGAGAAAACCGCGCTGCTCGGCGCGCTGTGGCAGGCGGGAACGCCGCGCAACGTCGATATGTTGCCGCCCGCGCTCGATGATTTGTACGCCCATTTTTTGCGCCGCGAAGAAGCGGCGGTTTGATACCCGGATTTTATTGATGAATACTTTATTGACCCTCGCCCGCAAGGAATTGAAAGACGGGCTGCGTAACCGCTGGGTATTGGCGATTGCCATTCTGCTCGCCGCCTTTGCCCTGACGCTTGCTTTTCTCGGCAGCGCCCCCGCTGGCGAGACAAAAGCCAATGCGCTTGCCATTACCGTGGTGAGTCTGGCGACACTCAATATTTATTTGATTCCGTTGATTGCGTTATTGCTTTCTTATGATGCGATTGTCGGCGAGATTGAGCGCGGTACGATGGCGCTGCTTTTATCGTATCCGCTATCGCGCTGGCAGGTGGTTGCGGGCAAGTTTTTGGGACAAGGCGCGATTCTCGCCGTCGCCATTGCCATTGGTTATTGTGTCGCCGGGATTGCGGTGGCGCTGTTGCACAAAAATATTGGTTTTAGCTGGGCAGTTTGGCAGCCGTTTTTCAAGATGACTTTGACGACGTTATTGCTCGGCGCAGTTTTTTTGGCGATTGGTTATGTATTAAGCGCCATTGCCAAACAGCGCGGCAGCGCAGCGGGAATGGCGATTGGCGTCTGGCTGTTTTTCGTGCTGCTCTATGATTTTGCCCTGCTCGGTGTGCTTATTGCCGACAAGGGGCAACATATTGGCAAGGATTTGCTCAATGTGCTGTTGCTCGCCAATCCGACCGACACTTACCGTCTGCTCAATTTGAGCGGCAATATGGCGAGCGGTCTCGGTGCGCAGGGCGGCATTGCCCAGGGCGTGCTGGCGCTGGTGTTGCTGGTGTGGATTGCCGCTCCCTTGGCATTGGGGATTTTTTTGTTCCGGCGCAAGACGCTGTAATTTTTTCGGGAGTTTTTATGAAGATTTTTTTGCAGAAGTTTTTTGCTTTTGTCGTTGCTGGGGCGTGGTTCGCCGCCGATTATTTCAGCAAGATTTGGGCGCAATCGGAATTGGCCAACGGGGTGGTGATGCGCCTCACCAGTTGGATGAATTTCAAGCTCGCCTATAATGAGGGCGCGGCATTCAGTTTGTTTGCCGATGGCGGCGGCTGGCAGCGCTGGTTTTTTATGGGCGTCGCCATTCTGATTGGGCTGTGGTTGTGCTATGCAATTTTGTTTGAGCGTACCACCGGTCTGGTACGTTTCGCCTATGCCAGTATTTTGGGCGGTGCCATTGGCAATTTGTTTGACCGCATTGTTCACGGCAAGGTAGTCGATTTTATTAGCTGGCATATTGATAATGCCTATTGGCCGACGTTTAATGTCGCCGATGTCGGCATTTGCATGGGCGTCGGCTTTTTGATTATTGCCTGGTTTGTCGAGTGGCGCGCCGGGAGTCATTTGTGAGCGGGATACTCGTCATTTATGCGGGCGGCACCATTGGCATGAAGCCGGGTGCGCACGGTCTCGTTTCCGACCCGCAATTTGTTGCGCGTTTGCAGGCAGCATTGCCGGATATGGATTTTGATGTCTTTACCTGCGAACCGGCGATTGACAGTTCTTCCGCCACGCCCGCCGCCTGGCAGCGCCTTGCCGATGCGATCGCCGCCAGACGCGAGGATTATCGTGGTTTTGTCATTCTGCACGGCACGGATACGCTCGCTTATAGTGCCGCCGCTTTGAGCGAGATGCTGCGCGGCTTGGGGCGGGCGGTGGTGCTGACCGGGGCGCAGATTCCGCTCGGTCAGCCGGAGAGCGACGCGCTGCGCAATGTGCGCGGCGCGCTGGCGTTCGCGGCGCTGGAGGAAGTGCAGCAAACGGCGGTGTTTTTTTATGACCGCCTGCTGCGCGGCGATGCGGTGCGCAAGCTGGACGCGCAGAGCTTTGCCGCCTTTGACAGCCCCAATGCCGACTGGCTCGGTGTTTTTGACGGCGAGACGGCGACGCTCTCCGCGCCGCTGTTTGAGGAGCGCGAGGAAAGTGCGTTTTTGCGCGGCGACTGGCGTGGTTTTCAGGACGGTGCGGTCGCAAGTCTTTTGATTACACCGGGAATGCCGGAGAGCGCTTTTGCGCCGCTGCTTGCTGATGAAAAGCTGCGTGGGCTGGTGCTGCTCAGCTACGGCGTTGGCAATGTGCCGGCGCGTGCTGATTTGCATCAGGCATTGCAGGCGGCGATGGCGCGCGGGGTGTGCGTGGTGAACGTCAGCCAGTGCTGGCGCGGCGAGGTTGCCGGGCACAGTTATGCGGTCGGCGCGGCGCGTCTCGGCGCACTCGGCGGCGGCAGGCTGACGCCGGAGGCGGTTTATACCCGCCTGCATTGTCTGCTCGCGGAAAGCGATGCGCCGCTCGCCGCGCGCTGGTCAAACGCCTAAAAGAAAACGCCCAACCGGTGAAGGTTGGGCGTTTGGAATTGAATGGTCGGAGAGACAGGATTTGAACCTGCGACCCCTTGCACCCCATGCAAGTGCGCTACCAGGCTGCGCTACACTCCGACTTGAAGCCGCGCATTATAGAGATTTGGAGGTGTGATGCAAGCGCTTTTTCCCACGGAAATCCCGTGGTTGGCGGCAGATTGGCCGCTCGCCGACCACTTTGTTGCAGGTACTTCGATGACCGCCAACCCGCAGGTGGGCGAGGGTTTTAATCTGGCGCGCCATGTGGCGGATGACCCGGCGCGGGTGGAAGCGGCACGGGCACGGTTGGCGACGCTGTTGCCGCCGGAGGCGCGCTGGTTGTGGTTGAGCCAGGTGCATAGTGCGACGGTGTGGCAGGCGACGGATTATCAGGCGGGTGTTGAGGGCGACGCGCTGGTGAGCCGCGAGGCGGCGCGCGTGCCGGTGGTGATGACCGCCGATTGTGTTCCTGTCCTGCTTGCCGACCGCAACGCGACGGTCTGGGCGGCGGTGCATGCCGGTTGGCCGGGGTTACATCGCGGCATTATCGCGGCGACGGTCAAGGCGATGGCAACCGCGCCCGCGTCGCTGTTTGCCTGGATTGGCCCCTGTATCCGTCAGGAAAATTATGAGGTGGACGCGCCGTTTTTCCAGCGCTTTGTCGAGGCGGACGAGCGCTATGCCACGGCCTTTGTCGCCAACCGCCCCGGGCATTGGCTCGCTGACCTGCCCGCGATTGCGCGGATGCAGTTGCAGGAGGCGGGCTTGTCCGCGGCACAAATCAGCGACTGCGGCCTGTGTTCGTTCGCCGACCGCCGCTTTTTCTCGCACCGCCGCAACGGCGCGCAGGCAGGAAGGATGGCGACGTTCATCGCGCCGCGCCGGTAGCCCGGTGCTATAATCTAAATTCTTAATGAATGATGGATTGTTGGACATGTTAAATCACGATACGCGCATTTTGCTGCTCGAAGGCATCCACCCGAACGCGGTGACCGCCCTGAAACAGGCGGGGTTTGCCCGCGTGGATTTACGCCCGGCAGCGCTCGAAGGTGCGGCGCTGCTGGACGCCTTGCAAAATGCAGACGTGGTCGGCATCCGCTCGCGCACCCAGCTCACCGCCGAGGTGTTGCAGGCGGCGCCGCATCTGAAAGCGGTCGGCTGCTTTTGCATCGGTACCAATCAGGTCGCGCTGGAGGCGGCGCAATTGCTTGGCATTCCGGTGTTCAACGCGCCCTATTCCAACACGCGTTCGGTCGCCGAACTGGTGCTGGCGGAAATCATCTGCCTGCTGCGCGGGCTGATGGCACGCAACCAGGCGGTACACAGCGGGCGTTGGCCGAAGGACGCGAAAGGCGCCTGCGAGGCGCGCGGCAAGACGCTCGGCATCGTCGGCTACGGCAATATCGGCGCGCAGTTATCCATCCTCGCGGAAAACCTCGGCATGCGCGTGATTTACCATGACATCCAGGCGCGTCTGCCGCTCGGTAACGCCGAAGCCGCCACCTCACTCGACGCGCTCTTGGCGCAGGCGGATATAGTCAGCCTGCACGTGCCGGAAACGCCGGGGACGCGCGATCTTATCGGCGCGCGCGAACTGTATTTGATGAAGCCGGGCGCAATGCTGATTAACGCCGCTCGCGGCCAGTGCGTAGTCATTGACGACCTCGCCGAAGCGCTGGCGAGCGGCCATATCGCCGGTGCGGCGCTGGACGTCTTCCCGGTCGAGCCGAAGGGCAGCAATGAGCCGCTCAACTCGCCGCTGCGCGGTATGGAAAACGTCATCCTCACGCCGCACATCGGCGGTTCGACGATTGAAGCGCAGGCAAACATCGGCCTGGAAGTAGCGGGGCGTTTCGTACAGTATCTGAAAAGCGGCGCGACCGTCGGCGCGGTAAATTTCCCCGAAGTATCGCTGCCGCTGCGCGAAGACACGCACCGCCTGCTGCACATCCACCGTA
>NZ_CALJAH010000377.1 GCF_938028185.1 uncultured Cardiobacterium sp.
CAGCCCTCTCCCACAAGGAGAGGGGGCATATTAGCTGTTTCCCAGCTTTCAGTTCTCTACACAAGCATACGGGAAAATGCAATTCCCCAAAATTTTGAACAGGTTCTAAAAAATGGCTCCGCCATTTTTTAGGGTGCCCGGTCAGGCGATGCAACACCGTATGAGGCTTTCGGTGGATGGCTATACCGGCACGCACGCGGGCATTTGCGCGATCCCATCTCGTTGCCGCGCCATTCGCCAAACCCGGTAAACTGCCCGCATTCCCCAAATCCATAAGGACACCCCATGAACAACAGCCTTTCCGACAACTTCCAGCGAGCGCTGCGCTTTACCCTCAAGTCCGGCAATATCTGCCATATCCTGCTAATAGCCGCCATTTTCTGCATCAGCGATGCCGTCAGCATCACTCATCTGCTGACGTATCGCAGCAGCAGCGGCATGGCTATGCTCCTGCAACTCGCCGCCGCGCTGCTCATGACCTACAAACTGCTCGACAATGCCGCCCGCCTGCGCCTCGGGCTGGATGGCGAACCCGTGCCATTGGCGCCGACCAGCGTCATCGGCGCCGAACTGCCCTGGGGAATGATTGCCCTGGGCTTCGTTATCGGCGTGCTGGCAGGCATCATCGGCGCCTATCTGCAAATCTATCGCCCCGAACTCATCTACGTCCTGCTCATACTCTTGTTCGTCACCATTTTTGCCCTGAACCCACTGGTCACGCTGGCCGTGCTGAAAGCCGAATCCTCTGTCGCCGCCTTTTCGCCACGACAATGGCGCGACGCCATCAATGACATGGGCGTCAGACGCTATTTCGCCTTGCTGGGCATGACCGGCGCCATGCTTGCGGTGGTATTTCTGATTATTTATATCGGTATTGACCCAGTTATTGAGGAGAAACTGGGAAGCGCTATGTTCATTCAGGCATACGACGGAGGCGAAACCTTTTCCCTGCCCGCATTCATGTACTTTTACTATTTCCTCGCCAATACCCTGCTTGTCGCCATCGCCTTTTTTAACCAGCATTGCTACGCCTGCGCCTATCCGCGCACGGATAACAACAACCCAAATTTCCTCTATGGATGAATGAGCGGCGGCGAAAACCATATAGTACTCGCCGCCCCATTTCTTTAATTTCATACCGCTGCCCGTATTTCTCAAACCCAAAGGACAACCCCATGAACGACAGCCTTGCCACCAACCTCCAGCGCGCATTGCGCTTCACTTTCAAGTCCGGCAGTCTGGTTTATATCCTGATTACCGCAGTCATCTTCTGTCTAATCTGCACGGACAATCTCGAATATGCGCTAAAACACCATGTTCCCCGCGACCCGCTTTCGCCCGGCGGAACAGCGCTGATTTTGCAGACGATTGCGCTGTTGCTGATGCTGTACAAGCTGCTGGACAATTCCGAACGAATGCGGCTGGGTCTGGATGACGAACCCGTCTCCTTTGCCCCGGTAAGCGTCATCAGCGGCACCCTGCCCTTGCGTCTGACCGGACTCGGCTTGCTGGTGATGATTGCGCTGGGTGCCATTGCCGCCGCGCTGGCGTTCATGCAGTCGCGCACGGGGCTGCAGCTACTGGGCGGGTTGGTGCTGCTGGCCGGGTTTATCCTCAATCCGGCCATCACCCTGGCCATGCTGAAAACAGATACCGCCAGCGCCGCATTCTCGCCGCGGCAATGGGGTGATGCCATCTCCGATATTGGCGCAGGCCGCTATTTCGCCCTGCTGGGGATTGCCGTGGCGCTCATCGCTGTCGCCATTTTGTTTATCGTTTTCCTGATTGCCCCGGCGATGCAACAAAACCTGGTGGCGGGCGTGATGCAGCAGGCCATGTCCGGGAAAAGCAAAATATCCGTGCCTGGCACCATGTACATCTATTACCTCCTCATCGGCCTGGTACTGATGACACTGGCCTTTTTTAACCAGCACCTCTATGCCAGCGCCTTCCCGCGTGAAGACAGCGACGACCCCGAAAGTTTTTCCTACGGCATGAACGCCGCCGAGATGGAATCCATCAGCGCCGCCCTCGCCGGACACGGCGTCACCCCGCCCACGGCGGAAGACAAAAGTGCCGCACCGGCGGCGGCAGCCGAAGCAGCTCCCGATTTCAGCCTGCTGGCAGACGCCGACACCAGCGGCATGGACATCGGCACGCAAAAAACCTTCGTCCTCGCCCTTGCCCGCGCCGACACGCTGCTCGGCAGCAACAAAATCGACGCCGGCCTCGCCCTGCTCGCGCCATATGCCGACGACGCGCACGATGCCGCCGCCTACTTTCCCGCTTATCGCCGCGTTTACGCGCTCAAGCCGGAATACGATCTGCTACAACGCCTCGCCGTGGCCGCCGCGCACGGCCACGCGCCGAGCTTCGATCTCATCCGCCCGGAGCTTGAACGCATTGACCCGGCGACGCTGCCCGCCGACCTCATTTATCCGCTGGCACAATTCGCCGCGCGGCAGCAGCATTACCTGGTGGTGCTGACGCTGACACGCGGCTTCGCGCAACAGCATCCCGACCATCCGCAGCTCATCGACAATTACCTCCTCGCCGCACGGGCGCTCGCCAAAACCGGCCACGCCGACCGCGCGCAGCAATTGCTGACGCAGATGCTCGCCCGCTTTGCCCATCATGAAAAGGCGGGACAAATCCGTGCCACGCTGAAGCTGTTGCAGGCACAATAGCCACCGCCCCGGCGGGCGTGTGGCCACCGCGCCCGCTTGGCACAAACGGCGCTTACAATGAACGCATCTTCATTCCAAAAACCAACCACCTGAAAACACGAAAGGATTTTCCATGCAAGACGACAACGCCCTCGGCTATCTCAACCGCAGCCTGCAATACCTCTTTCGCCCCGGCAATCTGCTCTACTGCGGCGCGCTGGCTGCCGTGTTTATCGCCCTGCGCTCGCTCGGCGAGGCGCGGATGGAAGGCGTTGGCACGCTCAACTGGTTCATCATCTTCGCCCTCATCGTCCTCTTCGCCTGCAAGATGCTCGACAGTATGCAGCGCCTGATGCACGGGCTGGAGCAGGAGCGCGTACCGCTGACCACCATCAGCAAACTGCCGAAAAACATTGCCATTGACGCCGCCGTTGCCATCGCCTTCTGCGGCACCGTCGTCTTCCTGTTGCAACTGATGTTTACCGGCGACCGCCGCCCGACCCTGCTCAACCTCACCGGCGTCATCCTCTACGCCCTCACCCCCGCGCTCATCCTCAGCATCTTTCAGGGCGCCGGATCGCTCGCCATCCTCAAGCCCGCTGCGTGGCGGCGTGCTGTCGCCGAAATCGGCGGCGCCGGACGCTACCTCGCCATCCTCGCCATGCCCTTCCTCTTTGCCGCGCTGGTACTGACCATCTACACCATGCTGGCGCAGACCGTCATCAGCGCCGAAGACCAGGCGCGCTACAACAGCATCAACGGCACCTACGGCGCCCCTGCCATCATCCAGCTCATCACCATCCTCCGCGGCATCATCTTCGCCTTCCTCCTCGCGCTGCCGCTCATCTACTTCTCCTGGTACTTCCCACCGCCGGAAGAAACCCTCGACCCCGACAACATCGACATCGACGAGCGCGAACTCGCCGCCCACATCAACATGGATGACGACCTGCTCGCCGAACTGAACCGCCTCAAGGCCGAAGAAGAACGGCACGCGCAACTCCAGCGGCGCGCGCCGCCGGTGGATCTCAACCTGCTGCGCGAGGCCGACACCGAAGGCATGAGTGCCGACGAACAGCGGCGCTTTGCCGGCGACCTGACCCAGGCGGACGTCCTCATCCGCCAGGGCGAAAACGAACAGGCGATCGCCCTGCTTGAGCCCTACGCCGACGGCCTGCACGATACCAACCGCTACCTGCCCGCCTACAAACGGCTGCACCAGCTCTACCGCCGTCAGGGGCGCGAAGACGCCATGCAGGCGATGGAAATGCGGCTGATTGAAGCGACGGCGAGCGGCAACCCCTACAGCTATCCCGCCATCCACCAAACGCTGGACGAAACCGGCGACGGCATCCTCCCCGCCGACTGGATATACCCGCTGGCACAAATCGCGGCGGGCAAACAGCACTACGACACCGTGCTCAACCTCACCCGCAACTTCGCCAAACACCACCCCCGGCACCCGCAGCTCGTGGAAAACTACTTCCTCGCCGCGCGCGCGCTGGCGAAAAAAGGCGAGAGCGACAAAGCCCAACAACTGCTGCAACAACTGCTCAAGCGCTACCCCGAGCACGCCAAGGCAACACAAATCCGCCGCACCCTCGAACTGCTGCAACAACGCACATGACCCCGCCCCGCCACTACATCGGCATCATGACCGGCACCAGCCTGGACGGCATTGACGCCGCGCTCATCCGCGAAACCGGCGGCCACTACCACTACCTCGCCCACCACGAACAGCCAATGCCGCCCGCCCTGCGCGCCGCGCTGCAAGCACTGTGCCAGCCGGGCGACAACGAACTCCATCGCGCCGCCGTCGCCGCCTGGCAACACGCCGAAGCCAGCGCCGACGCCGTCGCCGCCCTCCTCGCACAAACCGGCCTCACCGCGCACGACATCACCGCCATTGGCGCCCACGGCCAAACCGTGCGCCACAGCCCGGACAGCACCCCGCCCTACACCATCCAGTTGCAAAACCCGGCGCTCATCGCCGAACGCACCGGCATCGACACCATCGCCGATTTCCGCAGCCGCGACCTCGCCGCAGGCGGCCAGGGCGCGCCGCTAGCGCCACTATTCCAACGCGGCCTGCTCGGCGACCGCCCCGCCATCCTCGTCAACATCGGCGGCATTGCCAACATCAGCCTGATTGCCGCCGACCACTGCTCCGGCTACGACACCGGCCCCGGCAACGGCCTGATGGACACCTGGATACAACAACAGCGCGGCCTGCCCTTCGACGCGGACGGCGACTGGGCACGCAGCGGCCAACTGCTGCCCGACCTGCTCGCCCGCTTCCTCGCCGACCCCTACTTCCACCGCGCACCGCCGAAAAGCAGCGGCCGCGACTACTTCCACCCGGAATGGGTGGCACGCCACCTGCTCGGCATCGAAGCGCCCGCCGACGTGCAGCACACCCTGCTTGCCCTCACTGCACGTACCATCTGTGACGCCATCCGCGCTGCCCGCCACCCCGGCGCAGTCTATCTCGCTGGCGGCGGCGCCAAAAACCGCTTCCTCGTCGAACAAATCGAAGACGAACTCGCCCGCTTCGGCAAACACTGCGCCCCCTGCCCCATCCCGGCGCAGGCGCTGGAAGCCAGCGGCTTCGCCTGGCTCGCGGCGCAATTTACCGCACGCCACCCGCTGGAACTCGCCACCACCACCGGCGGGCAGACACGCATCCTCGGCGCGCTATATCCCGCCTGAGAACCTGTTTAGAGTCTGTTTACAAATCATCCGCAAGGCCTTGTAGGTTGGCTTAGGCGCTATTTGCAATTCAGCAGAATAAGCCCCTCTCTCGCAGGGCGAACCCCGCAGCGGACGAGTTTCGTGCGTAGGGTGTGTGGCGGCGTAGCCGACACGCACGCGGGAATTTGACATCGG
>NZ_CALJAH010000378.1 GCF_938028185.1 uncultured Cardiobacterium sp.
CGATTTGCGCGTCGTAATCGTAAATGACGCGGTCGCCCACGCGCAGTTCGTACACCCTGCCGTCGTAATGCCACACCTGCGCCGCTTGCCCGGCGAAGGGATAGACGCGGTCGCAGGCGTTGTAGTTTGATGTTGAACAGTGCAGGCGGAGACCATCGGCGGACAATCGGCAACTTTTGTCGTCGCATTGTTCCGCCGCCGGCAGGGTAAAGGCGGTGTACAGCAGCTCGGCGCGCGGCACGCGGTAGTCGCCGTTGCGCCAGTCATCGAACAGCGACAGGGTTTCTGACCACAGCATCGCGGCGACGACCAGCGGCAGGGTCGCGCCAAAACCCGTGGCG
Source organism: uncultured Cardiobacterium sp. (assembly GCF_938028185.1). GTDB lineage: Bacteria > Pseudomonadota > Gammaproteobacteria > Cardiobacteriales > Cardiobacteriaceae > Cardiobacterium. The sequence continues at coordinate 342 of NZ_CALJAH010000378.1, forward strand.
ACGACTTTGCGGAAGCGGTGCTGGACGCGCTGACTGTGCTGGCGGCGCATCAGGGTGGTAATAACCAGCCCCGCCCAGACCATGCAGGCGAGGAAGCGGGCGCCGCCGATGTGGTTCGGGATAATCCAGCCGAGGAGGATGAAGGCGGCGAAGTAGCCATGCAGCAGGCGGTCGAGGGTGGTGAAGGTCATCGGGGCGGGTGTTGTAGAAGAGGGGGCGGATATTTTACGGGATGCCGTTTACATACACATTTCCCGCTATTCTGTATGTAAACGGGGCGGCGGGGTGCCGCCCTTAGCAATATTCGTGCCAATGCGGTAAACTGCGCGCCATTACACTACAAGAGGCAATGTTTTATGGCGTATTTGACCTGGAAGGCGCTGCATATCATCGGCATGGTGTGCTGGTTCGCCGAATTGTTTTACCTGCCACGGCTCTATGTTTATCACGCGATGGCGCAGACGGATGGCGACACCACCACGATGCGCCGTTTTTGTGTGATGGAGCGCAAGCTCTATGTCATGGGGCATATCGGCATGGGGCTGACGCTGGTGTTTGGCGGGCTGCTCCTCTGGGCAGGCGGTTGGGCGCATTTGATTGGCCGGGGCTGGCTGCACGCCAAGCTGTTGCTGGTCGCGGGGCTGGTCGCTTACCAAATCGTTTGCGGCCGCATCAACCGCACCTTTGCCGCAGGTCTTAATCGCCGCAGCCACAAGTTTTACCGTTTTTTCAATGAGGTGCCGAGCGTGGCCTTGATTGCCATTGTCCTCCTCGCCTCGCTCAAGCCGTTTTAACCGGAGGTTTTATGCAATCTGTCCCGCTTTCCGCCGATATTGGCAGTTTTCAGCAGCACGGCAGCGCGTTTTGGGACGTGCACGGACCGTATCGCACGCTGCACCAGATTAATCCCGCGCGTTTGCAGTTCATTGAGCGTTTTGTTGATTTGCAGGGGCTGCGCGTGCTCGATGTCGGCTGCGGCGGCGGCATTTTGAGCGAGGCGCTGGCGGAACGTGGCGCGACGGTGGTCGGCATTGACCTCGCCGAATCCGCACTACAGGCGGCGGAAGCGCACCTTGCCGGGCAGGCGGTCGAGTACCGGCTGGAGTCCAGCCGCGAGGTGGCGGCGCGCGGCGAGAAGTTTGACGCCGTTACCTGCATGGAAATGCTAGAACACGTCGCCGATCCGGCGGCGGTGCTGCGCGATATTCACGCGCTGCTGAAGCCGGGCGGCTGGGCGTTTTTTTCGACGGTGAACCGCACCATGAAAGCGCGCCTCGGCGTAATTTGCGCTGCCGAATACCTGCTGCGCCTCGTGCCGCAGGGCACGCATCAATACGACTGGTTTATTAAACCGGCGGAGCTTGCGCGCATGGCAACGCGCGCCGGGCTGACCCCGGTCGCCTTCTGCGGCATGGATTATTTGCCGCTGCGGCAAACAGCGCGCTTGTCGCGTCATCTCGACATCAATTATCTCTTCGCCGCGCGCAAGGAGGCGGCGTGAGCGCGCCCTATCAGGCGGTGTGGTTCGATTTGGACGGCACACTGCTCGACACCGCGCCCGACCTCATCGCCGCTGTCAATCGCGCCCTGGTGCAGCACGGTTACGATGCCGCGCCGCCGGAGAGCATCCTGCCCTACGCCGGACACGGTTCGCGCGCGATGCTGCGCCATGCGCTTGCCGCAGATGCGGACGACCCGCGCCTGCCCGCGTTGCAGGACGCCTTTTACGCCGATTATTTGCAGCACATCGCCGACCGCACCCGCTGGTTTCCCGGCATGGAAGACCTGCTGGCGGCGCTGGAAGCGCGCGGCGTACCCTGGGGCGTCGTCACCAACAAGCTGGAGCGCTTCACCTACGCCATCGCCCGCCATTTCGGCTTTGAGCTGCGCGCGGCGGCGCTGGTCTGCGGCGACACCCTCGCCGTTGGCAAACCCGACCCGGCACCGCTCGCCTACGCCTGCTCGCTCGTCGGCGTCAGGCCGGAGCGCTGCATCATGATTGGCGACAGCAACGCCGACATCCGCGCCGCCAGCCGCGCCGGAATGCCGTCGATTTACTGTGATTACGGCTACACCAACCGCGCCGAACTCGCCGCCGATGACCGCCCGCTGGCGTTCGTGGCGGACGTCGCCGCGCTGCGCCCTTACCTCTTGGGAGTTGAACCATGAAAACCATCCTCCTCACCGGCGCCTGCGGCGGCATTGGCCAGGCGCTTGCCCGTGCACTCGACGCCGAAGGCCATCACCTGCTGCTGCTCGACCTCGACCCGCTCTCGCTCGAAGCGCTCGACGACGAACTGCGCGGCGACCACACGTTAGTGCCGTTTGACCTGTGGCGTAGCGGTTACGACGCCTACCGCCGCCTCGCCGCGATGATTGCGGCAGACCACGGCAAACTGGACGCGCAAATCCACCTCGCCGCCGTCTGCGGCGGCCTGCGCCCGCTCATCCACGACGACCCCGAAAGCTGGCTGCAAGGGCTGCAAGTAAACCTGACCGCGCCGCTGTGGCTGTTCCAGACGCAGCGCGAACTGCTGCAAGCGGGCACCAACCCGCGCGTCATCTTTAGCCTGCACAGCCAGCACCGCGTGCAAAGCGCCTACTGGCACAGCTACGGCGTCGCCCAGGCCGCGCTGGAAAAACTCATCGCCACCCTGCACGCCGAAAAACACGCCTACCCGACCATCGGCTTTGCTACCGTGGACCCCGGCTGGGTCGATACCCCCTTGAGCCGCGCCGTCTATCCCGCCGGACAGGCAAACTGGCGCGATGCCGACGCCGCCGTGCCGCTCTACCTTGACGCGCTGCGCGGCACCCCCGCCCCGCTGGAGCATTACGCATGAGCGACACCCGCCTTGACCACGCCCGCGACGTGCTGCGCCTCGAAGCCGACGCCGTGCGCGCGCAAATCGACCAACTGGGCGCGCCCTTCCTCGCCGCCTGCGACCTGCTGCTTGCCACGCGCGGCCACATCATCGTCACCGGCCTCGGCAAATCCGGCCACATCGGCGAAAAAATCGCGGCGACACTCGCCAGCACCGGCACGCCCGCCTTCTTCGTCCACGCCGCCGAAGCCGGACACGGCGACCTCGGCATGATTACCGGCGACGACACCATCCTCGCCATCTCCTACTCCGGCGAAAGCCAGGAAATCCTGATGATGCTGCCGATTGTGCGCGCACTCGGCGTCAAAACCATCGCCATTACCGGCCGCCCGCAATCAGCGCTGGCACAACAGGCCGACCTGCACCTGCCCATCATTATCGAAAAAGAAGCCTGCCCGCTCGGCCTCGCCCCAACCACCAGCACCACCGCCACGCTGGCACTCGGCGACGCGCTTGCCATCACCCTGATGCAGGCACGGCAATTCAACGAACAGGACTTCGCCCGCTCGCATCCTTACGGCAGACTGGGACGGCGCCTCATGACCAAAGTCGGCGACGTCATGCGCCGCGACGCCGCCGTGCCGCAAGTGGCGCTGGACGCCAGCGTGCAAACCGCGTTATTCCAGATTACCGACAAAGGGCTGGGAGTAACGCTGGTGAGCGACGGCGAGCGCCTGCTCGGCATCTTCACCGACGGCGACCTGCGCCGCGCGCTGGAAAAATACCCCGACGCCTTGCAACGCCCCATCGCCGACGTCATGACGCGCGCGCCACAAAGCACCGCGCCTGCCGTCCTTGCCGCCGAAGCGCTGCAACAAATGGAAGCACGCCACATCACCGCGCTGCCGGTACTGGACGATGGCCGCATCGCGGGCATCATCCACATCCACGACCTGCTGCGCGCGGGGGTGGCGTGATGTTTGAATTTACATACACGATGAGCGCTCCCCTGTATGTAAAGGTAAAGGAGCCGCGCCCATGACCCGCCGCGACCTCATCTGGACGACCGCCGCCGTTTTCGTCGCCCTGTGGTGGTGGCAACGCGAAAACAGCGGCAGCACCGCCCCCGCCGCCGAAGACCCGGTACGCCTCTCGCTGGAAAACAGCACCCTTTACCAATACGACGCCGACGGCCTGCAAGTGAGCGTCCTGCAAAGCCCGCGCGCCGAACACCTCAAAAGCGGCGAAGACCGCCTCTACCAGCCCGAAATGCGCGCCCGCCTGCAAAACGGCGAACGCCAACTGCGCGCGGCGCTGGCCGAGCGCAACGCCGCCAAAAACCTCATCACCTTGAGCGGCGGCGTCCACGGCGAACAAAAGAGCGGCACGCACCACTACCAAATCAACACCGCGAGCCTCTACTACCACCCCGAAAGCCAAATCGCCGAAACCGCCGACCCGATAACCCTTACCAGCGAAAGCAGCCGCACCGACGCCATCGGCGCGCGCTGGGACATGAACAGCAACCGCATCACCCTCGACCACGACATCAGGAGCACCTATGAAACCGCCCGCTAAAACCCTGCTCGCACTCGCCTTCCTCGCGACCATTGCCCACGCACAAGAAAAAGCGACCAACAACCCGCAGCAACTGCCCATCAACCTCAAGGCCGACAGCGGCGAATACGACGCCAACACCGGCATCGCCACCTACACCGGCCACGTCGTCGTCACCCAGGGCGAAATGAACCTGAAAGGCGACAAAATCGTCATCCGCCTGCAAGAGGGCAAAATCCACACCATCGAAAGCTGGGGCAACCCGACCACCTTCCACTACGTCCCCGCCAAAGAGCCGCCGATAGACGGCAGCGGCCAATACATGAAATACACCGTGCCGACCTCCACCGTCGAAATCGACAAAAACGCCCACGTCAAACAGGACAAAAACGAAACCCGCGCCGACCACCTCACCTACAACCTCAAACAAGAGCGCGTCAGCGGGCGCGGCGTCAACATGACCTTCCAGCCAAAAACCAAATAACCATGCTCATCGCCGAACACCTCGAAAAAAACTACCGCAACCGCCGCGTGGTCAAAGACGCCAGCTACCAGGTCGAAGCCGCGCAAGTCGTCGGCCTGCTCGGCCCGAACGGCGCGGGCAAAACCACCAGCTTCTACATGACCATCGGCCTCGTCCGCCCCGACCGTGGCCGCATCCTGCTGGACGGTGCGGACATCACCGCATTGTCGGTACACCGCCGCGCCCGCCTTGGCCTCTCCTACCTGCCACAAGAAGCCAGCGTCTTCCGCAAACTGAGCGTGCGCGACAACATCCTCGCCATCCTCGAACTCGCCACCGACCTCAACAAACCCGACCGCGAAGCACGCGCGCACGAACTCATGCAAGACCTCGGCATCGCCAGCCGCGCCGACACCCTCGGCCAAAGCCTCTCCGGCGGCGAACGGCGACGGTGCGAAATCGCGCGCACCCTTGCCTGCAACCCGCGCTACATCCTCCTTGACGAACCCTTCGCCGGGGTGGATCCCATCGCCGTTGGCGACATCAGAAACATCATCACCCACCTCACCGATCGCGGCATCGGCGTGCTCATTACCGACCACAACGTGCGCGAAACCCTGAAAAGCTGCGACCACGCCTACATCCTCTCCGACGGCGCCATCATTGCCGCAGGCGCGCCCGCCGAAATCGTCGCCAACGAAGAAGCGCGGCGGGTGTACCTCGGCGAAGACTTCACCCTCAACTAACCGGCATAAGGACCATGCAACAAAACCAGAGCCTAGACCTCAGCCTCAAACAAAGCCTCACCCTCACCCCGCAACTCCAGCAGGCGATCAAACTGCTCAACATGAACAGCCTCGACCTGCAAACCGAAATCAGCGCCATGCTGAGCCAAAACATCATGCTGGAGCGCAAAAACGACTACCAGCAAGAGCGCGGCAGCCAGGGCGAAAGCGAAAACGAAGACGGCGACTACGAACCCGAAACCGGCCTGCTCAACCACCTCTCCGGCGAACTCGAATACGACAGCACCTGGGAAGAACACTACGACTACGACTGGAAAGACCACCAGCCCTACCAGGAAGAAGACCCCAACCTTGAACTCTACCTCAGCGGCCGCCCCGACCTCGGCGCCTGGCTCGAAGAACAAATCCGCCAAATGCCGCACCTGAGCGAAGCCCAACGCCAGGCGGCACTCATCATCGCCTTTGAACTCGACGACGACGGCTACTTCCGCGCCGACATCGCCCAACTCGCGCACGCGCACCAACAAACACCCGAACAACTCCAGCGCGGCCTGCGCATCGTCCAACAATGCCAGCCGACCGGCATCGGCGCGCGCGACCTCGAAGAATGCCTCAACCTGCAAATCGCGGCGCTACCGAAAAACACCCCGTGGCTGGCCGAACTCCAACAAATCATGCGGCGCTACTTCGGCTTCATCAGCAAAAACCCGGCGATGATCCGCCAGCGCCTCGAAATGAGCGCCGAGACCTACGACCACGCCATCGCGCTGCTGCGCAGCCTCGACCCGCGCCCCGGCCAAAGCTACAGCGAAGCAGCCCCGCAATACATCGAACCCGAAATCATCGTCCGCGAAAAAAACGGCATCAGCTACATCGAAACCAGCGACAACATCCGCCCCGAACTCACCCTGAACCAGGACTACCTCAAAATCGCCGAAGCCGCCAAAGGCGCGGACAAGACCCTGCTGCAAGCCCAACTGCAAGAAGCGCGCTGGTTTCTGACCGCCATCGACAAACGCGCCGACACCATCCGCCGCGTCGCCCACCTCATCGTCGCGCTGCAACAAGACTTCTTCCAGGAAGGCGAAGCGGCAATGCGGCCACTGTCCAGACAAAAAGTCGCGGAAATGCTCGACATTCACGAAAGCACCGTCAGCCGCGCGGTGAACGGCAAATACCTGATGTGCAAACGCGGCATCTACGAACTGCGCTACTTCTTCTCGGCACAACTGGAAAACAGCGAAGGCGACGACCAGTCCATCCTCGCCATCAAGGCGCTGATTGCCGACATCATCGCCAAAGAAAACCCGGCCAAACCGCTCTCCGACCAAAAAATCACCGATATGCTCAATGAGCAGGGTCACAAAATCGCGCGCCGCACCGTCACCAAATACCGCGAAAGCATGGACATCCCGACCACCGTATTGCGGCGCAAACGCTGAGCGTCCGTTGTATAGCAATCCTCACAAATCCTTGTACGGCACGGGTTTCCCTAAAAAATGGCTTCGCCATTTTTTTTAGGGTGCCCGGTCAGGCGACGCAACACCGTATGAGGCTTTCGGGGGATGGCTATAAACCGGCTCGTAGTGGTGG
>NZ_CALJAH010000379.1 GCF_938028185.1 uncultured Cardiobacterium sp.
GGCGGCGCGCGGGTAGGTCGAGGTGCCGCCGATGCCGATGTAGCCGCCTTGCGCGAGGATGCGCGCCAGTTGTGCGTCCGAGCCGGTGAAGCTGTGGATGATAAAGCGCGGGTTGCCGCCGCGTTTCAAGAGGTGCAGCACGGCGTCGAGCGATTTGCGCGCGTGCAGCAGTAGCGGCAATTGGTAGCGACGGGCGATGTCGATTTGCGCGGCAAAGGTGGCGCGTTGTGCGGCGCTGTCGCCGTTCAGGAAGTCGAGGCCACATTCGCCGATGGCAACGGTTGGCTGGTTTTGGATTTGGCTTTCGAGCGCGTGCAGGTCGTCGTCCTGGTGTTCGTCCTGGTAGAGCGGGTGCAGGCCGTAGCTGGCATAGACGCCGGGCAGGGCGGCGCAGCGGGCGACGTCCACCCAGTGCGCGCGCGTGGTCGCGGCGATGACGATGCGGGCGACGCCTGCGGCTTGGGCTTCGGCGGTGATGATCGCCGGGTCGTCAAACCAGTCGAGGTGGCAATGGCTGTCGGTGTAGCGGAGGGGCATGGGTTTGGGGCGTGTTGGGAGCAATGGGCAGTGAGGTATGCGGGCAAACCCCACTCCCGGTTTTCTCTCCTCTGTGGGGAGGGGTTTTTAGCGATACCCCATCGGGTTTTTTTGTTGCCAGCGCCAGGTGTCGGCGACCATGTCGTCCAGGCTGCGCGTCGTCCGCCAGCCCAGCTCGCGCGCGGCTTTGTCCGGGTTCGCCCAGAAGGCGGGCAGGTCGCCCGCGCGGCGCGGTGCGAACTGGTAGGGGATGGTTTTGCCGCAGGCTTTTTCATAGGCGTGCAGTACGTCCAGCACCGAGCGCGGCGTGCCGCTGCCGAGGTTCCAGGTGAAGACGCCGGTTTTGCCGTCGATGCCTTGCAGCGCCTTGACATGGCCTTCCGCCAAATCCATGACGTGGATGTAATCGCGCAGGCAGGTGCCGTCCGGGGTGTCGTAGTCGTTGCCGTAGATGGAGAGGCGTTCGAGGCGGCCAACGGCCACTTGCGAGATGTAGGGGACGAGGTTGTTGGGGATGCCTTGCGGGTCTTCGCCGATGTCGCCGCTTGCGTGCGCGCCGACCGGGTTGAAGTAGCGCAACAGCGCTACCGACCAGTCACAGTCGGCGTGGGCGGTGTCGCGCAGGATTTGTTCGATCATGACTTTGCTTTGCCCGTAGGGGCTGCTCGGCACGCCAACCGGCAGGGTCTCGCGGTATTCGCGTTCGCCGCCCGCTTCGCCGTAAACGGTCGCCGACGAGCTGAAGACGATGCGCTTCACCCCCGCCGCCGCCATTGCCTGAAAGAGGGTGATGGAGCCGCCGACGTTGTTTTCGTAGTACGGCAGGGGCTTGGCGACGCTTTCGCCGACGGCTTTGAGTCCGGCGAAGTGGATGACGGATTTGACCGGGTAGCGGGCAAAGAGGGCGTCGAGCGCGGCGCGGTCGCGGATGTCGCCTTCGATGAAGGTCGCCGTTTTGCCTGCCAGTGCGCCGACGCGGCGGATGGATTCGGCGGAGCTGTTAACAAGGTTGTCGAGGACGAGGACGTCATGGCCTGCCTGCAAGAGGACGAGGACGGTGTGCGAGCCGATGTAGCCGGCACCGCCGGTGACGAGGATCATGTGTGGTCTCCTGTTGTTGTGGGTTTGAGGGGTTGGTTGTGTGCGTGTTGTTGTAGGGTGGGGCTTGCCCCACCGTGAAATTCAATGTGTTTGGTTATGGGTGGGTCAAGACCTGCCCTACGGTGATGACGCGGGGTTATTGGGCATTGCGGTCATGGAAGACGCGCAGGGCGGTGAGGAAGATGATTTTCAGGTCAAGCCACAGCGACCAGTTGTCGATGTACCACAGGTCGTAGTTGATGCGTTCTTCGAGGTCGGTGTCGCCGCGCCAACCGTTCACTTGCGCCCAGCCGGTGATGCCCGCTTTCACCATGTGTTTTTGCATATAGCCGGGGATTTCGTTGCGGAATTGGGCGACGAATTGCGGCCGCTCCGGGCGCGGGCCGACCACCGACATTTCGCCTTTGAGGACGTTCCAGAATTGCGGCAGTTCGTCAATGCTCAGGCGGCGCAGCAGGCGGCCAAGCGGGATGGTGGGTTTGTCGCCCGCACCGCCCCAGGTCGCGCCGCGTTGTTCGTTGTCGGTCGGCATGGTGCGGAATTTCAGGATGTTAAAGACTTCGCCGTTCCAGCCAACGCGCGCCTGGCGGTAGAAGATGGGGCTGCCCGCGCGGCAGCGTATCCACAGGGCAACCGCCCCCAAAAGCGGCGCGAGCAGGATGAGGGCGACGCTGGCGATGATTTTGTCTTCCAGCCATTTGGTCAGGCGTTTGCGCCCGTGCATCGGCGAGATGCTGATGTCGAGCGCGTAGTGGCCGACAACGTAGGAGCCCTGGTAGTTGATGAGGCGGAAGCTGCGCAGGTCGGGGATGTAGCGGATGTTGGCGGTGCTGTAGCGCAGGGCGTCCAGGATGTCGCCGACGGTGTCGCCTGCGGTCAGCGGCAGGCAGATCCAGATTTCGTCGCAGGGCGGTTCGCCGTCGCGCGCGGGGTCGTAGCGGCGCACGTCGTCCACCTGGTTGAACAGTGCTTCGTCGGCATCAAGCAGGCGGATTTGCCGCACGAGGTATCCGGCGAGCGGGTCGCGGCGGATGGAGCGGTAAACTTCGCGGCAGGTGGCGTGGTTGCCGATGAGGGCGAGGCTGCGCGTGTTGTGTCCGGCGGCGCGCAGGCGGCTGAGCAGCCAGTAGGCGGTGATGCGGCTGATGAGGCAGAGGGCGAAGGCGGTACTGAGCCACAGGCCGAACCAGAAGCGGGAGAAGTGGTGTCCGGCTTTGGTGAGGTAGAGGTAGCCCGCAATCATCCCGGCGAGGTAGAGAAATCCCTGGATGAGGCGCAGCAGCAGCGGCGCGCGCAGGGCGCCACGCCAGGAGCGGTAGACGCCGCAGGCGCTCAGCACGAAGACGGCGGCGAGCGCGGAGAGGGTGGTCATCCACTGGTAGCGTTCCCATTGCCAGATGGGGTAGCCGAAGTATGCCCAGAAGGTGATGGCGCCGGCGAGGTAGGTGTTGGCACCGTCGGCGCATTTGGCCAGCCAGTGCATATAGGGCATGACGCCGTTGCGCGCGTTATTCGGGTGCGGATGCATCATGGTATTGTTCGATGATGGCGGCGGGGTCGCGCGTCAAATCCTGGCGGATGCCGTCGCGCACCGCCTGCCACCAGAGGCGCAGGTACAGGCGCTTGGCGCGGTAATGGCGGGCGGCGGCGAGCCAGATGAGCGCTTTCAACAGGGCGACGGGGTAGAACCACGCGCCTGCCGCCATGCGGTAGATGAGCAGGCCGTTGCGGTAGGTGAAGTAGGCTTTCCACATCGGGTGGTAGCCGCGCCGCGCGCTCTGGAAGGTGGAGCAGTCGTGAATGAAGCGCACCGCAGGAAGAAAACAGTGTCGCCCGCCGTGTTTGCTGAGGTTCAGGGTGTAGAGGATGTCGTCGCCGTAGATGAATAGTCCCGGTTCGGGCAGCGGCAGGCGGCGTACCCAGTCAGCGCGGACGAAGTAGCCGACGAAAGATGAGCTGTCAATCGGCAAGGCGTCGTGCGTATGGTAGGCATGGTCTGCGACGTGGAAGGCGCCGCGGGCGCGGTCGCTGAAGACGCCAAGCGCGGTGCGCAGCAGTTTGCGCGGATGCCAGAAGGGGTTGTAACTGGGGCGGTTCATTTCGCAGATGCTGCCGTCGGGGTAGTAAACGGCGGCAGCGGCGCTGTCGCAGTCGCTGAGGTCGGCGGCGGCAAATTGGCGCAGCGCGTCGGGCGCGGGGAAGGCGTCGTCGTCGTAGCAGAGCAGCCAGTCGGGGTTGAAGTGTTCCAGCGCTGCCGCCATGCCGAGGGCAAAGCCGCCCGCGCCACCGGCGTTGTGGTCGTGCAATATCAGGTGCAGGCGCGGGTCATCGCATTGTTCCAGCCATTCGCGGCTGCCGTCGGTCGAGGCGTTATCAACGACGACCACGCCCGCGAACGGCTGCGCCAGCGTCGCCGCCAGCGTTTGCAGCAGCGCGTGGCGGCGGTTGTGGGTGACGATGACGGCGACGATGTTCATCTGTCAGATGTCGCAATAAAAGACCGGTACGCGCGCGCCGCTCTTGCGGGCGGCGAGGTAGCCGCGTGCCGCATCGAGCGCTTCGCGGATGGTGACGTCCATGTCGAGGTAGCGGTAGGTGGCGAGCCGCCCGATGAAGGTAACGTTTTCCAGCGCCTGCGCGGCGCGGACGTAGTCGGCGAGCAGTTGTTGTCCGGCGGTGAGGCGGATGGGGTAGTACGGCAGGTCATCTTCGCCACAAGCGCGGCTGTATTCCCGGTAGCACACGGTTTTGTCGTGCGTTTCCCACGGCGCGAAGTGTTTGTGTTCAGTGATGCGGGTATAGGGTATGTCCACGTTGCCGTAGTTCATCACCGCCGTACCCTGGTAGTCGCCGTCGGCAGTGAAGCGCTCGAAATCGAGGGTGCGATAGCCGAGGCGGCCCAATTGGTAGTCGAAGTAGCCGTCCAGCGGCCCGCTGTAGAAGGTGTGCGCGTAGGCGGTGCTGTCGGCGCGCTGATAGCGGGTGTTCAGGCGCAAAGTAATCGCCGGGTGCTCCAGCAGCGCGGCGACGATGGGGGTGTAACCGTCTTTCGGCATGCCCTGGTATTGGTGGAAGAAGTAGTTGTCGTTGTAGTTGAAGCGTACCGGCAGCCGCTTGAGGATGCTCGCGGGCAATTCGCGCGGCTCGCAGCCCCATTGTTTTTGCGTGTAGCCCTTGAAGAAGGCCTCATACAGTGCGCGGCCAACGAATTTCAGCGCCTGCTCCTCGAAGTTTTGCGGCTCGGTGATGCTGTTGTCGGCTTGCGCGGCAATGAAGGCGCGTGCTTCGTCCGGGCGCATCGCCTTGTCAAAGAACTGGTTGATGGTGTGCAGATTGACCGGGAGCGAGTACACCCGCCCGTCCACCGTGCTTTTGACGCGGTTGGTATAGGGCATCCATTCGCCGAAGCGCTGCATCAGCGCCCAGACTTCGGCGTCGTCGGTGTGGAAGATGTGCGGGCCATAGATGTGCACCATCACCCCGGTTTCGCCATCGCGTGCGCTATGGCAGTTACCGGCGACGTGGGCGCGCGATTCGATGACGTCCACCGCCAGCCCCGCTTCGGCCAGGGTGCGGGCGATGACCGCGCCGGAGAATCCGGCGCCAACAACGAGGATTTTTTCTTTCATGGGTGCGTCTCCAGGGTGTTTTGTTCTTCGCGGATGAGTTCGCCGTGTTCCAGAAATATCATGCGGTTACACAGGCGTTGGGCGAGGTTGAAGTCGTGCGTGGCAAAGACGAGGATGCCCGCGTTTTCGATGAAGCGCATCAGCCGCGCTTCGGCTTTTTGCCGGAAGGCTTCGTCGCCGACGCTCATCCATTCGTCCATGAGGATGATTTCCGGGCGGATGCTGGTCGAGATGGAAAAGGCGAGACGCAGCACCATGCCGCTGGAATAGGTACGCACCGGCATATTGATGAAGTCGCCCAGCTCGCTAAATTCGACGACTTCGTCAGTAATCGCCTCAATCTGCTTCGGCGATAGGCCGAGAAAGAGGCCGCGCATGCGGATGTTTTCAAAACCGGTCGCCTCGCCGTCCATGCCGAGCATCGCGTCCAGCAGGCTGGTCACGCTGCCTTCAACCGCAATGCTGCCGCGTGTCGGTGCATAGACCCCGGCGAAGACGCGCAACAGCGTCGTTTTGCCGGAGCCGTTATGACCGATGAGCGCGACCCGCTCGCCTTCGCGGATGTCGAGGGTGATGTGTTTCAGCGCTTCAATTTCGGCAAAACCCTTGCGGAAGCTGCTGAGGCCGCCACCCGCGGCCGCCTTGAACACGGTTTTCTTGAAGGAGCGCTGGTGCGCGTCGAATACGGGGAAGGTCACGCAGACATCGTCTGCCTTGATATACATCTTTTATAACCAGTAAGTGATTTTCTTGCGGGTGAGCGAGAAGACCCACATGGCCAGCGCCGTGCCGCCGAGGGCGAAGGCGGCGGCGACCTGCCAGTACAGCGGCGCGGGCATGATGCCCAGCACCGGGTCGCGCAAGAGGGTGATAAGCGAGGTAAAGGGGTTCATCTGCGCGATGTGCAGCCGCCCTTCCGGCAACTGGTTCAGCCGCCAGATGATGGGGGTGACGAAAAACAGCAGCGTTACAATGCTTTGAATGACCGGCATCATGTCGCGGAAGCGGGTACAGAAAATGGCGATGATGAGGCCGAGCCAGAGAATATTGACGGAAACCAGCACAAAGGCGGGCAGCAACCAGAAAATATTGCTGTTGATGCCAAGGCCGAGGAACAGCATCACGAACGGATAAATCAGCAGGTTGTGCAGCAAAATCAGCAGTTGCCGGTAAAAGACGCGCATCACCAGCGCCGACAACGGCAGATAGGATTGCTTCAGAATGTGCTCGTTGGCGGTAAAGGTTTCCGCATATTCGCTGATGGAGCCGGCGATGAATGCCCAAAAAATAAGGCCGAGCGCCAAATGCGGCACAAATTCCGCCAAATCGGTGGAAAACAGCGCGCCATAAAGCGGCCCCATCGCCGAGACCGTGACCGCCATGCTGAGCGTAATCCAGAACGGCCCCAGGGTAGAGCGGCGATACTTCAGGCGAATATCCTGTCGCGCCAGCGATTGCCACAAACGAAAACCGGCAATGCCTTGCCGGATATCCGTCCACGCACCCCCCGTGTTCATCATTTTAATCAAGATATAACGCCTCGTTATAAGGGGAAAAGAAACGGCGCAATTATCCATATTTGCCGCGGCGACGCAATCGCCATTTGGACACCCGTCCGTCTTGCATTTCCCCAGGGGCTATGCTTAAATGCGCCGCTTTGCGAGAGTGGCGGAACTGGTAGACGCACTGGATTTAGGTTCCAGCGGGGCAACCCTTGAGAGTTCGAGTCTCTCCTTTCGCACCACGGTTTCCATTCATTATTGAGCGGCTCGCCGCAGTTTCATTTATCGAGGATAGATATGCAATCATCCGTTGAACAACTGGAAGGTCTTTCGCACAAATTAACGGTTGAACTACCGTCTGCGCGACTGAATCAGGAAGTCGAAAAACGTCTCAGAGAAATCACACCGCGCGTGCGCATTGATGGCTTCCGCCCCGGCAAAGTGCCGCCTGCCGTCGTCAAACAAAAATACGGTACCAGCGTCCGCCATGACGTGCTCAGCGAAATCGTCGAAGAAACCTGCCGCGAAGCCATGCAGCAAAGCGGTTACACCCCCGTAGCCTCGCCGGAAATCACCCTGCTCTCCGGCATGGCCGCCAACGAACCGATCAAATACACCGCCATCTTTGAAATTATGCCCGAAGTGGAAGTCAAGGGGCTGGAACAAATCAGCATCACCCTGCCGCGCAGCGAAGTCCGCGACGAAGACGTGGACAACATGGTACTCACCCTGCGCCGCCAGCAAGGCACCTTCCACGAAGCCGACAAGGCGGCAGAAGAGACCGACCGTGTCACCGTCGATTTCGTCGGCAAGCTGGACGGCGTCGCCTTTGACGGCGGCAGCGGCGAAAATATGCCCGTCATTCTCGGCACCGGCCAAATGTTGCCCGACTTTGAAGCGGGTCTCCGTGGCGGCAAGGCAGGCGAAGAAAAAACCTTCGATGTTGCCTTCCCGGCCGATTACCACAGTGCCGACCTCGCCGGCAAAACCGCGCAATTCACCGCGACCATAAAAAAAGTGGAAGCGCTGGCACTGCCGGAAATCAACGAAGCCTTCATCAAGGCCTTTGGCATCGAAAGCGGCGAACAGGACGCCTTCCGCAAGGCTATCCGCGACAACATGACGCGCGAACTGGAAAACGCCCAGCGTGCCATCCGCCGCAACCGGATGTTTACCGCCCTGCTGGAAAAAAATGCCGAACAGCTTGTGCCCGAAAGCCTGGTGCGCATGGAAGCCGAACACATGGCACATGAAGCACGATTGGAACAACAAATCGAAGACGTGCAACGGCGCCGCGAAGTGGCTATCCGTGTCTTTGGCGAACTCGCCCGCGACCGTGTCCGCATGAGCCTCCTCGTCAACAAACTGTTGGAAGAGCGCAAGCTCGAACTGGATCAAGCGCGCGTGGATGCCCGCATCCAGTCCATCGCCGCTACCTACGAAAACCCGCAGGAAGTCGTGGACTGGTACAAAAAAGACCGCGAGACCCTGCGCCGCCTGGAAGCCGCCATCCTTGAAGAACAACTGGTTGACCAACTGTACGAACAGGCACAGGTCAGCGAAGAAGACAAAACCTTCCAGGAAGTCATGGCACTGGGCCAGCAACGTGGCTAACCGCTTGGACGACCGACGGGGCAGCCTTGGCTGCCCTTCATTTATTGGTGCCATCACAAAATAACTGGCACGAACCTTGCAACGGCATCGGCATCCGTTGATACACACCGCACCCGTTATACATACACCTTGAGCGCTCAGGTGTATGTAAATGACGCCCCTTGAAATCCCGCCAGCCGCCCGCACATCGGGAACTGTCCTAACCCCTTAAACGGAGAACACCCACATGGAAATCCAAAACAACCTGCTCATCCCGATGGTCGTCGAGCAGACCGGTCGCGGCGAACGCTCCTACGACATCTACTCCCGCCTGCTGAAAGAGCGGGTCATCTTCCTCGTCGGCCCGGTCAATGACGCCTCCGCCAACCTCGTCGTCGCGCAAATGCTCTTCCTTGAAGCGGAAAACCCCGACCAGGACATCCACCTCTATATCAACTCGCCCGGCGGCTCCGTCACCGCAGGAATGTCCATCTACGACACCATGAACTTCATCAAGCCGGACGTCTCCACCCTCTGCCTCGGCCAGGCGGCGAGCATGGGGGCGATGCTGCTCACCGCAGGTGCACACGGCAAACGCTTCGCCCTGCCGCACAGCCGGGTGATGATTCACCAGCCGCTGATTAGCGGCGGCCTCGGTGGCCAGGCATCCGACATCGAAATCCACGCGCGCGAACTGCTGAAAATGAAGGCGACGCTGAACGAACTGCTCGCCAAACACACCGGCCAGCCACTGGAAAAAATCGAACGCGACACCGACCGCGACAACTTCATGTCCGCCGAAGAAGCCGCCGCCTACGGCCTGATTGACCACGTCACCACCGCGCGCACCGACATCAGCGCATCCTGAAGCGCGCCCACCGCATTCCCCGGAGATACCCATGACCGATAAACGTCACCGCTGCTCGTTCTGCCACAAACCCGATACCGAAGTCCGCCGCCTCATCTCCGGCCCGGACGGTATCAACATCTGCGACGAATGCATCACCCTCTGCGGCGATATGCTCAAAGACGGCGCGCCCGCTGGCAGCGAACCCGAACTGTTTGACGGCAAACCGTTGCCGACCCCCTCCGAAATCAAGGCCTTCCTCGATGACTACATCATCGGCCAGCACCGCGCGAAAAAAGCGCTGGCGGTGGCGGTATACAACCACTACAAACGGCTGCACCTCAACCAGCAAAAAGCCGACGACGGCGTCGAAATCGTCAAAAGCAACATCCTGATGATCGGCTCGACCGGCTCTGGCAAAACCCTGCTCGCGCAAACCCTGGCCAAATGCCTGGACGTGCCCTTCGCCATCGCGGACGCCACCGCCCTGACCGAAGCGGGTTACGTTGGTGAAGACGTCGAAACCATCGTGCAAAAACTGCTGATGAACTGCGACAACGACGTCACCCGCGCCGAACGCGGCATCATCTACATTGACGAAATCGACAAAATCGCGCGCAAGGGCGAAAACCTCTCCATCACCCGCGACGTCTCCGGCGAAGGCGTGCAACAGGCGCTGCTCAAACTGGTAGAAGGCACCGTTGCCGCCGTGCCGCCGCAAGGCGGGCGCAAACACCCGCAGCAAGAACTGATACACGTCAACACCACCAACATCCTCTTCATCTGCGGCGGCGCCTTTGCCGGACTGGAAAAACTCATCGCCAAACGTACCGAACAGGGCGGCATCGGCTTCGGCGCTCACGTCCACACCAAATCCGAGGCGGACGAAAACAACAACCGCCTGCTACAACAAATCGAACCGGAAGACCTGGTCAAATTCGGCCTTATCCCCGAATTTGTCGGCCGCCTGCCGATTATCGCCCTGCTCGATACCCTCGACGAAGACGCGCTGGTACACATCCTCACCGAGCCGAAAAACGCCATCGTGCGCCAGTTTGAAAAAATCTTCGGCTTTGAGGACGTCGCCCTCGAATTTACCCCGGACGCGCTGCAAGCCATCGCACAAAAAGCTATCACCCGCAAAACCGGCGCGCGCGGCCTGCGCTCCATCGTCGAACAAACCCTGCTCGATACCATGTTCAACCTGCCCGACCAGAAAGACATCGACAAAGTGACCGTCACCGCCGCCACCATCCTCGAAGGCAGCGCGCCGCAACTGCACAACAAAAAATCCGCCTGAACCGGAAGAAGAACCCGATGCAAGAAAACACCCTCCCCGTCCTGCCCCTGCGCGACGTCGTCGTCTATCCGCACGTCATCGTGCCGCTCTTCGTTGGTCGGGAAAAATCCATCGCCGCGCTTGACGTTGCCAACCAGAACCAGCAAGAACTGCTGCTCGTCCCGCAAAACGACGCCAGCATCCGCGATCCGGGCGTTGCCGACCTGCACCCGGTCGGCAGCGTTGGCCGCATCGTACAAATGACCAAACTCTCCGACGGCACCGTCAAAGTGCTGGTCGAAGGCCTGCGCCGCATCGAAATCGCCGCCTGGCAAGAAGACCAGCCCTACCTGCAAGCCAGCTACCGCGATTACGGCAACAACAACAGCGTCCCCACCGACGAACAGCGGGCGATGGGCAAAACCGCCGTCGAACAATTCACCCGCTTCCTCAAAGAAAACGACAAAAACGCCGACGACCTGCTGCAAAACCTGCGCCAGCTCAACAACCCCGGCCGCATCGCCGACACCATCGCGGCACACATGGACCTCAGCCTGGAGCGGCGCATCACCATCCTCGACAGCACCGCGCTCAACGAACGCCTGCAACACATCCTCATCTTCCTTGAAGAAGAGCTGGAAAAATCCGACCTTGACCGCAAAATCCGCAAGCGCGTCAAACAACAAATGGAGCGCAACCAGCGCGAGTACTACCTCAACGAACAAATCAAGGCCATCCAGAAAGAACTGGGCGAAATGGAAGACGCGCTCAACGACATCGAACAACTGGAAAAATCCGTCAAAGAAGCGGGCATGAGCGCGGATGCCGAAAAAAAAGCGCTGTCCGAACTGAACAAACTCAAACAAATGTCGCCGATGTCGGCAGAAGCCAACGTCATCCGCAACTACCTCGAATGGATGATTGACTACCCCTGGTCCAAACGCCGCCGCAGCCAGTACGACATCGCCCGCGCCGAAAAAATCCTCGAACGCGACCACTACGGCCTCGAAGACGTCAAAGAACGCATCCTTGACTACCTCGCCGTACAAAAACGCAACAAACACGGCAAAGGCCCCATCATCTGCCTCGTTGGCCCGCCGGGCGTCGGCAAAACCTCGCTCGGCAAATCCATTGCCGAAGCGACCGGGCGCGACTTCGACCGCATCTCGCTCGGCGGCGTCCACGACGAAGCCGAAATCCGCGGCCACCGCCGCACCTACATCGGCTCGCTGCCCGGCAAAATCGTACAAAAACTCTGCAAACTGGGGAGCAACAACCCGCTCATCCTGCTGGATGAAATCGACAAAATCGGCATGGATCACCGCGGCGACCCCGCCTCCGCCCTGCTCGAAGTCCTCGACCCGGCGCAGAACAACGCCTTCAGCGACCACTACCTCGAAACCGACATTGACCTCTCCAACGTCCTCTTCATCGCCACCGCCAACACCCTGAACATCCCGGCGCCGCTGCTGGACCGGATGGAAGTCATCCGCCTGCCCGGCTACACCAGCCGCGAAAAAAGCGAAATCGCCACGCGCTACATCCTGCCGCGGCAAATCCGCGAACACGGCCTGCGCAAAGACGAATTTGCCCTCGAAGACGGCGTTGTCACCGACATCATCGAGGACTACACCCGCGAAGCGGGCGTGCGCAACCTGGAGCGGGAAATCGGCAAACTGGCGCGCAAAAGCGTGCGCAAACTGCTGACCAGCGACATCAAAAACATCGCCATCAACAAAACCAACCTCGAAGACTTCCTCGGCGTGCCCAAATACCGCCGCAGCGAAGACGACCTGCGCAACAAAATCGGCTGCGTCACCGGCCTCGCCTGGACCTCCGTCGGCGGCGAAACCCTGCAAATCGAGGCGACCATCTTCCGTGGCAAAGGCAAACTGAACCTCACCGGCCAGTTGGGCGACGTCATGAAAGAATCCATCCAGGCCGCCTCCTCCGTCGTGCGCAGCTACCTCGAAGCGAGCCTGCCCGAACTGCGCTACGACGAATACGACATCCATATGCACCTGCCCGAAGGCGCGACCCCGAAAGACGGCCCCAGCGCCGGCATCGGCATGGCAACCGCGCTGCTATCCGCCTTCAGCAAAATCCCGGTACGGGGTGATCTGGCCATGACCGGCGAAATCACCCTGCACGGACGGGTGCTGGCGATTGGCGGCCTCAAAGAAAAACTGCTTGCCGCCGTGCGCAGCCACATCAAAACCGTGCTCATCCCGGAAGAAAACCGCAAAGACCTGCGCGACATCCCGGACGAAGTCAAAGACGCGCTGACCATCATCCCGGTGAGCCGCATCGAACAAGTCTTCGAGCACGCCTTTGAACCCTCCGAAACCCCGCTCAACCAGCGTCTGTTACAAATCAAACAACCGCCGCCGATAAACGCCGAAGCGGCGAAAAACATCCGCTGCTAAGCTCCCACACAATAAACCGCCAATTATGGCGGTTTAATTTTATTCGGCGTATAGGACAAAAAAGGAGCTATAGCGATACACTCAAAGTTTTACACAAGGCGCAACGCTGGGGGTGGTACGCGGCTATACGGAAAGACGGCACAGTATGAGACTTTCGGTGTATCGCTATAAAAAACGCTGTAAGCCTTATGCTGCAAGGCTTTAAGCGGGGTCAAAACCTTTGAA
>NZ_CALJAH010000380.1 GCF_938028185.1 uncultured Cardiobacterium sp.
CAGCACCGGGTCCCAGTTCACCAGACGCTTGCCACGGTAAATCAGCCCGTCTTCATGCAGGCGGACAAAGAGGGTGCGCACTGCGCGCGAGAGGTCGTCGTCCATGGTGAAGCGCTCGCGCGTCCAGTCAAGCGAGGCGCCCAGGCGGCGCAATTGCTGCATGATTTGTCCGCCGGACTGGTTTTTCCATTCCCACACTTTTTCGGTAAACGCTTCGCGCCCCAAATCGTGCCGCGTCTTGCCCGCTGCGTTCAACTGGCGCTCGACCACCATTTGCGTGGCGATGCCCGCGTGGTCGCTGCCTGGCTGCCACAGGGTGCGGCGGCCGTTCATGCGCTGGTAGCGGATGAGCGCGTCCATGATGGTGTCCTGGAAGGCGTGCCCCATGTGCAGCGTGCCGGTGACGTTCGGCGGCGGAATCATGATGGCGTAGGGTTCGCCGTCGCCCGTGGGCGCGAAATGCCCGCCCGCTTCCCAGACTTTGTACCATTTGTTTTCGATTTCTGCGGGCTGGTAGCGGGTCGCCATGCCGTCGTTGTTCATGTATTACCTCTAAGTCTTTGAAGAAAGCGCGGGATTCTAGCGTTATTGCCGTGCGGGCGCGCGGTTATTTGAACGCCTTGATGCCTGCGGCGAAGATGTTCTGCGGGCGGAAGTCGGGGTAGTTTTGCTGGCCGTGGTGCTGGTGGCGTTCGCTGTGTCCCATTTTGCCGAGGATGCGGCCGCAGGGGCTGGTGATGCCTTCTACCGCGTAGAGTGAGCCGTTCGGGTTGTGTTTCGGGTCCATGCTCGGCGCGAGGTCGCCGGGGGCGGCGTACTGGAAGGCGATTTGCCCGTTTTTGATGAGCGCTTTCAAGACGGCGTCGGAGGCGGTGAAGCGGCCTTCGCCGTGCGAAAAATTCACGCTGTGCGCTTCGCCAATCTGGAAGTCGGCGAGCCACGGGCTGTGGTTGTTGGCAACGACGGTGGTGGCGATGCGCGCGATGTGGCGGCCAATGCGGTTGTGGGTGAGGGTGGCGTCCCCCGGCGCGGGCGCGGCGATTTTGCCGTTCGGCAAGAGGCCGCTTTTGATGAGCGCCTGGAAGCCGTTGCAGATGCCGAGGATGAGGCCGTCACGTTCCAGGAGGGCGGCGATGGCGTCGGCGATGCGCGGGTTGGCGAGGACGTTGGCGATGTATTTGCCGGAGCCGTCCGGTTCGTCGCCCGCGCTGAAGCCACCGGCGAGGACGAGGATTTGGCTGTTGGCGAGGTTGTCGGCGAACGCTTGCAGGCTGGCGTCCAGCGCCTCGCGGTGTTGGTTGCAGATGACGGTTTCGATGACTTCGCCGCCGTTTTTGCGGAAGGCGCGCGCGGTGTCGAGTTCGCTGTTGGTGCCGGGGAAGACGGGCAGGCAGATGCGCGGCGTGGCAATGCTGCTAACGGCACGCGGGCGGCGTTGCACGTCTTTGGCAGTCGCCAGCGGTACGCGCGTGGTCTCGGCAACGCTTTCGTAGTGCGGATAGACGCCAGCGAGTGTTTGGCTGGCGATGGCGTAGAGGTCTTTGATGGCGGCGCTTTGGCCGTTGATTTCGAGTTTGCCGCTGTCGGTGGTGAAGCCGAGGTGTTGTAGGTTGTCGGCGATGCCGAGGCCGCCGTCGCTGCTGATGAGGTAGCCGCCGTATTCGGGTTTGAAGCCGTCTTCGAGGCGGTCGATGTGGACGCCGATGCCGTTGCCGATGGCGCTTTCGTAGAGGGCTTGCAGGATGCCGCCGTGGCGGATGGCGCGGATGCTTTTGACGTTGCCTTCGCTGATGGCCTCGTAAATAAAGCGGTTGTTGGCGGTAAAGGCGTTGAGGTCGGGGCGGCCGAGCGCGTCTTGCGGGCAGCGCAGCCAGTAGAGTTGGTGGTCTTTCGCCTTGTATTCGGGGCTGATGACGCGGCGCACATCGACCGGGGCGACGGCGAAGGCAATCAGCGTCGGCGGGACGTGCAGGTTGTGGTAGCTGCCGCTCATGCTGTCTTTGCCGCCAATGGCGGCGCGGTCAAGTGCGGCGAGGGCGTGATGCGCGCCGAGCAGCGCGGCGTAGGGTTGTCCCCAGTTGTCCGCTTCTGCGCCCATGCGGCGGAAGTATTCTTGCAGCGAGTAGTGCGCGGCTTCGGCGTTGCCGCCGCAGGCGACGAGGCGGGCGGTGGCGTCCACCACCGCGAGCAGGCCGCCGTGGTAGGGCGACCAGGCGCTGACGGCAGGGTTGTAGCCGTGCGCGAGGATGGAGGCGGTGTGGGTTTTGCCTTCGGTCGGCAGTTGGTACACGCTGGCTTCGGCCGGGGTGCGCTGGTAGCGGCCGCCGTAGGGGACGAGGACGCAGGCGGCGCCAACGCTGTGGTCGAAGCGGTCGCCGAGGCCTTTTTGTTCGGCGTGGGCGAGGGTGGCGAGTTGCGCTTTGAGCGCCTCCACCCAGTTTTTGTCGTTGGCGACGGCAAGCGGGCTGGCGCTGTCGTCCGGCTCGGCAATACGCACGCCGTGCTGCGCGCTGGCGGCGCCGTTGCTGTCGAGGAAATCGCGCTTCAAGCGGACGATGGTGTCGCCCTGCCAGTGCATGGTCAGCGTTGCGTCAGCGGTAACGGTGGCGACGTGGCTGGCCGTGAGGTTTTCGGCGGCGGCGAGTGCCTGCATCGTAGCGAGGTCTGCGGGGGCGATGACCACCGCCATCCGCTCTTGCGATTCGCTGATGGCAAGCTCGGTGCCGGAAAGCCCTTGGTATTTGACCGGGACGGCGTCGAGGTTGATGTCGAGACCGTCTGCCAGTTCGCCGATGGCAACGGCGACGCCGCCCGCGCCGAAGTCGTTGCAGCGCTTGATGCGGCGGGCGAAGTCGGGGTTTCTGAACAGGCGTTGCAGTTTGCGCTCTTCCGGCGGGTTGCCTTTTTGTACTTCGGCGGCGGATTCTTGCAGTGAGCCGCCGTGTTGCGCGCGCGATGAGCCGGTGGCGCCGCCGCAGCCGTCGCGCCCGGTCGCGCCGCCAATCAGCAATACAAGGTCGCCGGGGGCGGGTTCTTCGCGGCGCACGTTTTCGGTGGGGACGGCAGCGACGACTGCGCCCACTTCCATGTGTTTTGCCTTGAAGCCGTCGTGGTAGTACTCAACGATTTGCCCGGTGGCGAGGCCAATCTGGTTGCCGTAGGAGGAATATCCCGCAGCCGCCGTGGTGACGAGCTTGCGCTGGGGGAGCTTGC
>NZ_CALJAH010000381.1 GCF_938028185.1 uncultured Cardiobacterium sp.
TCCCTCCCCCGTGGGGGAGGGCTGGGGTGGGGGCAGGGATACAAATTCCAAAAACCTGTCCCTTTGCCTGGTTTGGAAAGAGGTCTAATTAAGCAAGCGCCCTTGCGGCCTTATTCACCCGCACGCCATTTACCGTCTATCTGGATAAGCGGGATTTCATCATTCCGGCTTTCGCCGTTTTTGGTTTTGATGGTAATAAAGGCGCGGGCTTTGGTTTTGCCGTCGCTATAGGCGATGTCATTGACGGTAACGCTGTCGAGCCCCTGATTTTTTTCGGTCTGTTCGCGCATGACCTTGCCCGCCTGACGCATTTGCTCTTTCATGCCGTCTGCACTGAGGTGATGTTTTTGCAGAAATTCAGGCGAGGTGTATGTCCATGCGATGACTTGCTCAATGTCGCCATTCAGAGTTTCGGTAACGTAGGCTTTGGCGAAGGTTTTGGGGTCACTTTGTTTGTCGCTGCAAGCGCTGATAACAAGAGCGAGCAGGGCAAGGGTCAGGATACGCAGGGATTTTTTCATGGATGTCTCCGGAGATTCAGGCGGATTTGCCGCGGGGATGATAGCGGGTTTTGCCGGGGAGTGCAGACGATACGGGAAACGCCTCATGATGAGGCGTTTTGCAGTTTTTGCAGGACGGCGGTGTTGGGTTCGGGGAAGCGGTAATCGCTGATTTCCGCGCGCGTAACCCAGCGCCAGCGCTGACCTTCAAGGCCTTGCGGGGCGATGTCCCGCGTGAGGCGGATGTGGTAGAAGTCAAGGATGACTTCCGCACCACGGCTGCCGTGGTAGTAGTGGGTGAGCGTTTCGTTGGCAAGGTCAAGGCCGAGTTCTTCGCGCAGCTCGCGCAGCAGCGCCGCTTCGTGGCTTTCATCCGGTTCGATTTTGCCGCCGGGAAATTCCCAATAGCCCGCCCAGGCCTTGTCCGCCGGGCGTTCGGCGATGAGGAGCTGGCCTTGCGGGTTTTCGATGATGGCGGCAACGACGTTGAGGGGTTTGTGGTTTGTCATTTTTGGGTCTCCATAAGGTTCAGTATGCGGAAGCCGCGTAATCAGCCGTGCAGCAACGCTTGCCAGCGCTCCTGCAACACTTCCAGCTCCGCCAGCAGTAGCGCGCGCTGCTCGTCCAGATATTCCTGCAACGCCGCCTCGTCGGCAAACTCCTGCAACAGCGCCCACGTCTCATCTGCGGCAATCGCGGCGATTTCCGCATTGAGCGCGTCAATACTGGCGCGCAACTCGCGGATACGCGCCTGCAACGCCTCGCGGTCGGTGAGCGCCTCGCTCGCGGCGGTAAATACCCCGCGCTGCAACTGCGCCAAAAACTGCTCCACCGCCGCCACATCCTTGCGCTTGTACGCCGCGCCCAACGCCTTGAACAACGCCTCCGCCTGCGCCTTGAATTCCGCCGCGACCCGGTCGGGGTGGCACAAATGGCAGGCACGGCGGTACGCTTTTTTCAGGCGGTCTTCCTCATCGGCATCTAGCTCGGCAGCGGGCGGCTCGGCAGCCTGCGCTTCTTCGGATTGCCGCTGGTCTTCCTCAAATGCCTGCCGCGCTGCCTGCGCTTCCGCAAAAGCCTGATAAAGCGCCTCGGCTTCGGTTGATGCGCGCCGCTCTTTCTCCAGTTCCAGCCGCGCGATTGCCTCGCGCAGGCGGAAAATTTGCTGCAAGGGCGCGCCGCATTGCGCAAAGAAGGCGCGGTTAAAATGCTCCAGCTGCTCTTGCATCTCGTCGCGCTCCAGCGTTTTCGCGGCTATCTCCCGCTCCAGCCCGGCAAGCTCAAAGCGCAACGCGACTAATTGCTCGTCGAGATAGCCGACCAGCGCCGTCTGCGCGCTGAGAAACGCGCCAATACGCGCGACCGCTTCCGGGTAATGTCTGCCTTGCAGCAGGTGGATGATTTCAGCGAGTGCCGCGTGTGTACTCGTGGCAGCGTCCATTTGTGCCAGCGCCGCTTGCAAGGCGGGCAATTGCAGGGCAAGCAAAGATTCATCTTCCAGCGCCATCGCCGCGCGGACAATTTCCAGACGTTTTATGGTGGTGTCCTAAAATGTATGCTGCCTCAAACAAATCCGTAGTTGATATAGAAA
>NZ_CALJAH010000382.1 GCF_938028185.1 uncultured Cardiobacterium sp.
CCATGAATCTGCCCGTCCTTGCCCTGTCGCTGCCGCTGGTTTTTATGCTGCACGATTTCGAGGAGCTGATTGGCGCCGAACCCTGGCTGCGCGCCAACCGTGCCGCGTTGTTGCAGCGTTTCCCGCGCCTCGCGCCGCCGCTGGTTGCGCATATGCAGCGCATGGCCGGTGCGCCTTTTACTTGCAGCGTGTGCCTGCTGTTTGTGCTGCTGACGCTGCTGTCGTGCTACGCGGCGCTGAGCGGCGATTACCGCCTCTGGTACGGCGTGCTGGCGGCGTTTACCGCGCATTTGTTCGTCCATCTGCTGCAATGGGCGCTGTGGCGGCGCTACCTTCCCTGCATCCTCACCAGCCTGCCCGCGCTGCCCTACGGGTTTTGGGCGCTGGCGCAGGATTTCCCGCTGACGGCGGCGGAAAAATGGTATTGGAGCGGCGTCGCGGCGCTGCTCGTCCTCGCCCTGCTGGCGCTACTACACCTTTTCATGCCGCGTCTCGCCCGCTGTCTCAACCGGTAACTGCTTATGACCGCCCTCACCATCTCCCATCTCAGCCACCGCTACGGCAAGACGCTGGCGCTGGACGACCTTTCCCTCACCCTGCCGCGCGGGCTGACCGTCGGCCTCATCGGCCCGGACGGCGTCGGCAAATCGACCCTGCTCGGCCTGATTGCGGGCGTGCGCGCCATCCAGCACGGCGAATTGCACGTTCTCGGCGGCGATATGCGAAAGCCTGCCGACCGCCTCGCGCTGTCGCACCGCATCGCCTATATGCCGCAGGGGCTGGGGCGCAATCTCTACCCGACGCTGTCGGTTTACGAAAATATCGACTTCCACGCCCGCCTTTTCGGCCTGCCCGCAGGCGAGCGCCGCGCCCGCATCCGGCGGCTGTTGGACGCGACCGGCCTCGCGCCGTTTCCCGACCGCGCCACCGGCAAACTCTCCGGCGGGATGAAGCAGAAGGCGAGCCTGTGCTGCGCGCTGGTGCATTCACCCGATTTGCTGATATTGGACGAGCCAACCACCGGCGTTGACCCGCTGTCGCGCCGCCAGTTCTGGGCGCTGGTGCGCGACCTGCAACGCGAAACGGCGGGGATGACGGTGCTGGTCGCCACCGCCTACATCGAAGAAGCGGAGCCGTTCGCGCAACTGTGGGCGATGGACGCGGGCAAACTGCTGGTGAACGCGCCGACGCGCGACGTCATGGCCGGACACGCCAACCTCGAAGAGGCCTACATCCGTCTGCTGCCGCCGGAAAAACAGCAAGGCACGGGCGGGCTGGATTTGACGCCGTTCGTGCCTGACCCGTCGTTGCCGCCGGCGATTGAGGCGCACCATTTGACCAAGCGCTTCGGCGACTTCACCTCGGTCGATGACGTCAGCTTCACCATCCAGCAGGGCGAAATCTTCGGCTTCCTCGGCAGCAACGGCTGCGGCAAATCAACGACGATGAAAATGCTCACCGGCCTGTTGCAGGCGACCAGCGGCACGGCGGAGCTGCTTGGCGCGCCGGTCGATGCGGGCAGCGTGGCGACGCGGATGCGCGTCGGCTATATGTCGCAGGCGTTCTCGTTGTATGAGGAGCTGACCGTGCGGCAAAACCTCGCCCTGCACGCCCGCCTCTACCGCCTCGGCGCGCGCGGCAAGGCGGCGATTCGCGAGGCATTAGAGCAGTTTGACCTGGTGGACGTCGCCGACGTCAAACCGTCTGCCCTGCCGCTCGGCATCCGCCAACGGCTGCAACTGGCCGCCGCCTGCCTGCACCGCCCGGAAGTGCTGATACTGGACGAGCCCACATCGGGCGTGGACCCGGCGGCGCGCGATATGTTCTGGCGGCACCTGCTGCGGATGTCGCGCGAAGACAAAATCACCATTTTTGTAACGACCCACTTCATGAACGAAGCGGCGCGCTGCGACCGCATCTCCTTCATGCACCAGGGACGGGTACTGGCGATTGGCACCCCGGCGGAGCTGGTGGCGCAATACCACGCGCCGAATCTGGAGGAGGCGTTTGTGCAGTATCTGCTGCTGGATGAGGCGGCGCAGAAGGAGAAGGCGGGAGAAACACCAACCGCCGCCCAATCTCCCACCGTT
>NZ_CALJAH010000383.1 GCF_938028185.1 uncultured Cardiobacterium sp.
GGCGGCGATGAGCAGGGTGTTCAGTTTCATGCTTGTCCTCGTGTGGTTGGCGGGGGAGCGGTATTTTTCCACAGTTCACCGCGCCGATTTTCTTGACTTCCCATTAACATAATTTCAAGATGCCAGCCTTCTTCATCTTCAGGAGTTTTCATATGTCATCGCCTTCGTATCACGACCCATTTGCCAATTACCGCGAGCTGACGCTGCGCGGCATGGTGCTGGGTGCTTTGATTACCGTCGTTTTTACGGCTTCCAATGTTTATCTTGGCCTCAAGGTCGGGCTGACGTTTGCCTCGACCATTCCGGCGGCGGTGATTTCCATGGCCGTGCTCAAGTTCGCCCACGGCAGCAATATTCTGGAGAACAATCTGGTGCAGACCGAGGCCTCCGCCGCCGGGACGATTTCTTCGGTGATTTTCGTCCTGCCGGGGCTGCTCATGGTCGGCTATTGGAGCGGGTTTCCGTTCTGGCAGACAACACTGCTGTGTACCGCCGGCGGGATTCTCGGTGTGATTTTCACTGTGCCGCTGCGCCTGGCGATGGTGGTGCATAGCGATCTGCCCTACCCGGAAGGTGTCGCCGCCGCCGAGATTTTGAAAGTCGGCTGCCACGATCCGAATATTGAGAACAGCGGCGCGCAGCAGGGCGCAAGCGGCGTCAGGGAAATTCTCACCGGCGGCGCGCTGGCGGGCGTGATGAGTCTTTGCACGCAAGGCTTGCGGGTTGTCGCTGACAGCGCCAGTTATTGGTTCAAATCCGGCGCGGCGATTTTCCAGGCGCCGATGGGTTTTTCGTTTGCCCTGCTCGGCGCGGGGTATCTCGTTGGTCTCGCGGGTGGTATCGCCATTCTCATCGGCCTCGCGCTGACCTGGTTTGGCATCATTCCTTATCTGAGCGCCACCCTGCCGCAGCCGCCGGATGCGGATATGGCGGGTTATGCGATGGGGCTGTGGAAGAATAACGTGCGCTTCATCGGCGCAGGCACGATTGCCATCGCCGCCATCTGGACGCTCATCACCCTCTTCAAACCGATGGTTGAAGGGATGAAGCTCTCCATCGCCGCCTTCAGCGGCAAGGGTGAACAGGCGGCGCACCGCGAAGACTTGAACCTCTCGCCGCAGAGCATGCTCTTGTGGATCGCCATCGCCGCCGTCATCCTCGTCTTTTGCTTCCACCGCTTCGTCGCCGACGCCAGCCTCGGCAGCGGTATGGCGTGGACGCTGGTCGTCGTCTGCACCCTGCTCACCATCCTCATCGGCTTCCTCGTCGCCGCCGCCTGCGGTTACATGGCGGGGCTGATTGGCTCATCCTCCAGCCCCATCTCCGGTATCGGCATCATCGCTACCATCATCATCTCGCTCATCCTGCTGATGATTGGCGAAGCGGGCGGCCTCTTTGCCGACGAAGGCAACCGCCAATTCCTGCTGGCGCTGACGCTTTTCTGCGGCACCGCCATCATTGCCGCCGCCTGCATCTCCAACGACAACCTGCAAGACCTGAAAACCGGCTACCTGCTGCGCGCCACCCCGTGGCGGCAACAAGTCTCGCTCATCATCGGCGTTATCGTTGGCGCGATTGTCATCGCCCCGGTACTCGAACTGCTCTACCAGTCCTACGGCTTTGCCGGCGCGATGCCGCGCGAAGGCATGGACGCAAGCCTCGCCATGAATGCACCGCAGGCGACCATCATGACCACCATCGCCAAAGGCATCTTCTCGCACGACTTGCAATGGGGCTACATCTTCACCGGCATGGGCATTGGCGCAGCCGCCATCGCCTTCAACCTCTGGCTGAAGAAAGCGACCGACGGCCGCCTGGCGGTACCGCCGCTCGCTATCGGCATGGGCATCTACCTGCCGCCGATGATTACCCCGCCGCTGATTGTCGGCGCCTTCCTCGCCGCCATCACCAACCACTTCATCCGCAAACGCTATAGCGACAGCGGACCGCGCCTGAAAAACGCCGAACGCATCGGTACCCTCTTTGCGGCCGGGCTGATTGTCGGCGAGAGCCTGATTGGCGTCATCCTCGCCTTCATCATCGTCATCTCCGTTACCAGCGGCGGCTCTGAAGCCCCGCTTGCCATCAAACTTGACAACTGGGGAACTGCCGCACAATGGATTGGCCTCGTCGCCTTCCTCGCCTGCGTCATTGTCTTTGTTCAACGCATCATGAGCGGCTCCAGACAAAAATAAATCCGCAAACACATCCGCCTCATGCCATGCTCCGCATACATGAGGCGGAATCTGAATAACCCAAAACGCTCCCGTCCGGAGCGTTTTTTTGAACACCAAAAACCGCACCAACCGCACATCTTGCCGCCTTTCGCCGCAATCGCTATCCTACCGCCCTACCCTTGCCAAACCATTACCACCACCATGAACCGCAACCTTGTCGCCCTCGCCCTTGCCACCATCCTCAGCGCCTGTACCACCGCACCCGCGCCGAATATCGAGCCGCGGCCGCAACCCCAACCGGAACCGCCCTCCCCTCCCCCACCGACAGAACCGGCAAACTTCGCCGCCTGGCAGCAGGCCTTTGCCCAGCGCGCCGCAGCGGCTGGCATCCGCGACGACGACATCCGGCAACTGCTCGCCCGCACCCATTACGAAGAAAAAGTCGTCTCCGCCGACCGCAAACAGCCCGAACAAAACAAAATGATCTGGGCGTACCTCGACAGCGCCGTCTCCGCTGACCGCATCCAGCAAGGCCGCGCCAAACTGGCCGAATACCGCCCGCTGCTACAACAACTGGAAAACCAAACCGGCGTCGGCGCGCCCTACATCGTCGCCATCTGGGGCATGGAAAGCGCCTACGGCAAAAACACCGGCAACATTGACCTCATCCAAGCGCTCTCCACCCTCGCCTACGAAGGCCGCCGCCGCGACTTCGCCGAACAGCAGCTCATCGCGCTGTTGCAACTGATTGAGCGCGGCGACGTGCGCTGGGACGAACTGCGCGGCTCATGGGCAGGCGGCATGGGACACACCCAATTCATCCCCACCACCTTCCTCCAGTACGGCACCGACGGCAACGGCGATGGTCGCCGCGACCCGTGGCAAATCGAAGACGCGCTGGCATCGACCGCCAACTACCTTGGCAAAAGCGGCTGGCAACGCGGCCAGCGCTGGGGACGCGAAGTACGCCTCACCCCCGATTTCGACTATCGCTACATCGAAAACAGCCTCGCCCCGGCACAATGGGGACAACTGGGCGCGCGCCAGGCCGACGGCGCGGCGCTGACCAATGAGGCGGGCACCGCCAGACTGTGGCTGCCCGCAGGCGTGAGCGGCCCGGCACTGCTCACCTACCCCAACTTCAAAACCATCAAGGTTTACAACAACGCCGACAGCTACGCCCTTGCCATCGGCCTCATTGCCGACGGCATCAGCGGCGGAGGCGGCATCAGCGCCAGCTGGCCGCGCGACGAACAAGGGCTGACGCGCGACCAGGTACAGCGCCTGCAACAAAACCTCACCGCGCAGGGCTACGACACCAAAGGCACCGATGGCGTCATGGGCGCGAACACCCGCCGCGCCTTCGCCGCCTGGCAGGCGGCCAACGGCCAGACCCCGGACGGCTTCATCAGCCAGCGCAGCGCCGCCGCTCTCATCCACTAAACCCCGCAAGGCAGCAATATCCAACAAGGAACACCCTATGAACACCATCACCCTCAAAGACACCAACGGCAACCCCATCGCCCAATACCCGCTCAACGGCGCGGGCGAACAGCACATCGAAGCCATCAACGGCGCCTGGTACCAGCTTGACGGCCTGCCCGACATTCGCACCGCGCGCGACGGCGACGACCTGCGCATCACCCCCGGCGACGGCCAGGGCACGCTCGTCATCGACGACTACTACGCCCGCGGCGAAGGCGCGCTGGTCGGCACCCAGCCCGACGGCAGCCTCTACCGCTACCCGGTCGCCGTCGCCCCCGAACACCTCCTCGCCGAAACCCTCGCCGACGACAGCGCCAGCGCCAGCGCCGCCGCAGGCAGCGACATCAGCCCGGCGACCCTTGCCACCCTTGGCGCGGTCGGCCTCGTCGCCGGAGGCATCGCCATCGCCGCGCACAACCACGACAAACACCACAAACACCAGCCGGCGCAACCGCAGCAGCCGGGCGACAACCCGCCGCCCACGCCCGCCCCCGGCAACACCCCGGACAACCACGCCCCGCTCCCGCCCGACCAAAAAACGCCGGGCAACAACACCTACCCGCTGTTCCCGCCGCCCGTGGATGCGCCCGACAACCCGAATCCGTCGCCGAACCCGAACCCGTCGCCGAACCCGCAACCGTCGCCGAACCCGAACCCGTCGCCGAACCCGCAACCGTCGCCGAACCCGCAACCGCCGCCGAACCCGCAACCGGGCGAGAACCACGCCGGACAAGTCACCGTCAGCGGCGAAGCGAAAACCGGCAGCACCCTCAGCGCCACCGTCAACGATTTGGACGGCGTGCCGAGCGATGGCGTCAGCTATCAATGGTTGCGTGACGGTCAGCCGATTGCCCACGCCACGCAGAGCAAATACACCCTCACCAATGACGACCTCGGCTACAAGGTCAGCGTCAAGGTGAGCTACACCGACAACGCGCAACACGCGGAAAGCGTCACCAGCACGGCGACCGAAAGCGTTACCGATGGCGGCCAAACCCCGCCGCCGAATCCGCAACCGGGCGAAAATCACGCCGGACAAGTCACCGTCACAGGCGAAGCGAAAACGGGCAGTACCCTTTCTGCCACCGTAAGCGACCAGGACGGCGTACCGACCGAAGGCGTCAAATACCAGTGGCAGCGCGACGGGCAGGACATTGACGGCGCGACCGGCAAAACCTACCGCCTCACCGCCGCCGACGCCGGACACA
>NZ_CALJAH010000384.1 GCF_938028185.1 uncultured Cardiobacterium sp.
TCGCCACCCTCATCTGCGCGCTGATGGTCAAACACTTCCCGGCGCTGGTCAAAGCGGGACATTTATACGTCGCCATGCCGCCGTTGTACCGCATCGACGCTGGCAAACGCATCGAATACGCACTCGACGAAGCCGAACGCGACGCCGCCATCGCCAGCATCCGCCGTGACGGCTACCACGGCAAAATCAACGTTACCCGCTTCAAAGGCTTGGGCGAAATGAACCCGCCACAACTGCGCGAAACCACGATGAACCCGGACACGCGCCGCCTGGTCCAACTCACCTACCACGACGCGCTGCAAGCCGACGCCCTGCTTGACATGCTGCTGGCCGACAAACGCGCCGCCGACCGCCGCGCCTGGATCGAAACCAACGGCGACCACGCCGACAACCTCGACGCCTTCAGCGGCAAAGCGGTGCTGTCGGCGTAGCCCGTTTACATACACGATCCCCGCTATCGTGTATGTAAATAGCAATGACGGAACACGCGGCTTTAACGGTGGGGCAAGCCCCACCCTACAACCGAAGCCGCTCGCTATTTATAGCCGCCCTGCCCTGCCCCCATGCAAAGCGTGTAAAATCCGCCTCCTTTTTATGTACGCCCAAGCGCAAGGAGAACGACCATGACCGAAGACACCGCCCCCGACGCCGCCCTGCGCGAGCGTCCCTCCGTTGATATGGAGTTGATACACCGCCTGGTGCGCGAACTGATGCCGGTCGCTGCAAGCGTGATGGCAGGTGGCGAACCGGAAGATGCGGCGCAGCGGCTGGCGCTGGCCGATTTGCGCCTGCTGCTGGAAGAATTGCACCCGGCGGACGTGGCCGACGTACTCGAATCACTGCCGCCGGAGGAACGGCTGCTGGTCTGGCATCTGGCGACGCCGGAGGATGACGGCGAAATTCTGCTTGAAGTCTCGGATGCGGTGCGCGAAAGCCTGATCGGGGCGATGGACCGCGAAGAAATGCTGGCGGCGGTAGATGATCTGGACGCGGACGAACTGGCGGAGCTGGCCGACGACCTGCCGCCGGAAGTGGTCGATGAAGCGCTCAGCTCGCGCGACGCCGAGGAGCGGGCGCAGGTTGATGCGGCGCGTTCCTATGGCGATCACCAGGTCGGCGCAATTATGGATTTCGAGCTGGTCAGCATCCGCGCCGATGTCACCTGCGAGGTGGTACTGCGCTATCTGCGCCGCTTTGACAGCCTGCCCGACCACACCGACAAAATCTTTATCGTCGATGACGACGACGTGCTGCGCGGCGTGCTGCCCATCCGCAAGCTGCTGGTGTCCGACCCGGACGACCGCGTCGAAGACGTGATGATCAAGAAAGACGTGGTGCGCTTCTCCCCGGAAGATGACGTTGAGGAAGCGGCGCAGGCGTTCGAGCGCTACGACCTCGTCACCGCGCCGGTGGTCGATGGCGAAAAGCACCTCATCGGCCGCATTACCATTGACGAAATCGTGGACGTCATCCGCGAAGAATCCGACGCCGATATGCGCAACATGGCCGGTTTGCAGGAAGAAGAAGACCTGTTCGCGCCGGTGTGGGATTCGGTGAAAAACCGCTGGGTGTGGCTCGCCATCAACCTCTGCACCGCTTTCGTCGCCAGCCGCGTCATCGGCGTCTTTTCCGGTTCGATAGAAAAAATCGTGGCGCTCGCCGCGCTGATGCCGATCGTCGCCGGTATTGGCGGCAATTCCGGCAACCAGACCATCACCATGATCGTGCGCGCGCTGGCAATGGGGCAGCTTTCCACCGCACAAGCCGGACGTTTGCTGAAAAAAGAAATCGGCGTGGCGCTGGTCAACGGCGTCATCTGGGGCAGCGTGATGGGGCTGATTTCCTGGATACTCTACGGCAGCGTCGGCATCGGCCTCGTCATGGTGGCGGCGATGACGCTCAACCTGCTGCTGGCGGCGACCGTCGGCGTACTCATCCCGGTGATGATGGAGAAATTCGGCAAAGACCCGGCGCTAGGCAGCTCGGTGATGATTACCGCCGTCACCGATTCCGGTGGTTTCCTCATCTTTCTCGGCCTGGCAACGCTGTTTTTACTATAGCCGTCCACCGAAAGTTTCAGACAAGGCGCCCGCCTGACCGGGCTTTGTGAGGATTGCCATAAAAAACTGCGCTTCGGCGCGGTTCTTCTTTTTGGGTAACGGCTTACTGGTTGCCGTTGGGTTCGTAGTTGCCGCCTTTG
>NZ_CALJAH010000385.1 GCF_938028185.1 uncultured Cardiobacterium sp.
AGGCGGCGGGGGTAGATGCCGCGCTGGCCAACGCCGACCTCGTCATCACCGGCGAAGGCCGCATCGACGGACAAACCCGCCTCGGCAAAGTGCCGCTCGGCGTACTGCGCCGTGCGCAAAAGCACAATGTGCCGGTGGTTGCCCTCGCGGGCGTACTCGGCGCGGGCGCGGAAACCTTGACCGACGCAGGCTTTGCCGCCATCTTCCCCTCCATCGCCGCCCTCGCCCCGCTCGAAGAAACCCTCGCCAAAGGCGGGGAAAACCTCGAACGCACCGCGCGACAAATCGCTGCCGTCCTCGCCCTCGGCGGGCGGTTGCAAACACCCGCGATTCTGCCGTAACCCATCCATAAAAAACCGGGCATCACGCCCGGTTTTTTCATCACAGCAAACGCCGGTACGTCTCCGCATCATCCGCGCTGAAGCAGCAGAAAATCACCCGCTTAATATGCGGACAATCTGGCAACGTCGCCCGCACCGTCTCCACCGCGATGCGCGCCGCCGCTGCCTTCGGATAACCAAAAACGCCGGTGCTAATCGCCGGAAAGGCAATGCTAGCAAGGCCGTGCGCCTCCGCCAGCCGCAGCGAGTTGGCATAAGCATTGGCAAGCTCGTCCGCCTCGCCCTCATCGCCGCCGCGCCACACCGGGCCGACGGTATGAATGACAAAACGCGCGGGCAGGCGGTAGCCGCGTGTCAGCTTCGCCTCGCCGACCGCACAACCACCGAGGGTGCGGCATTCCGCCAGGAGCTCCGCCCCTGCCGCGCGGTGAATGGCGCCATCGACGCCGCTGCCGCCAAGCAGGGTTTCATTGGCGGCATTGACAATGGCGTCCACCGCCAGCGTCGTAATATCGGCGGTCATGACTTCCAGCTTCATCGGCTTTCTCCAAATCAATCAAAGGGGACGCCATTATAA
The DNA here is from genome assembly GCF_938028185.1 of uncultured Cardiobacterium sp. Classification (GTDB taxonomy): domain Bacteria; phylum Pseudomonadota; class Gammaproteobacteria; order Cardiobacteriales; family Cardiobacteriaceae; genus Cardiobacterium. The sequence continues at coordinate 919 of NZ_CALJAH010000385.1, forward strand.
TGCGACCCTTTCAACCGGAGACTCCCCCCATGCCCGCCCTCACCGCCTACCGCCAGTTGCAGGCCATCCGCGACCGCCTGCCCGCCTACCGCCCGCACCCGCGCGCGCCGCAACTGGCGGACAACATCCTCGCCCTCGCCGACCCTTACGACGTTTATTGGTTCGATGCCTTCGGTGTGCTCAACGTCGGGCCGCAACCCATCCCCGGCGCGATTGAGGCGGTCGCTGCCCTGCGCCAGCGCGGCAAACAGGTCTTCGTCCTCTCCAACGCCGCCAGCGTCAGCAAGCCGAACATGGTCAAGCGCTTCGCCGGGCTGGGCTTCGACTTCGCCGCTGATGAAATCGTCACCAGCCGCGACGCGGTGCTGGACGCGCTCGTCGCTTACCCGCGCGACTTCCTCTGGGGGCTGATTGGCCTTGACCACAGCCAGGAAGATCTCGACGCGCGCGGCGTGCGCTACCTGCACCAGAGCGCGGCGGATTTCCACGACGCGCCGGACGGCTACCTTTTCCTCGCCACCGCCCACTGGGACGACGCACAACAGCAGCGTTTCCTCGCCGCACTCACCGCGCGGCCGCGCCCGGTCATCCTCGGCAACCCCGACCTCATCGCGCCGATGCCGGAGCACACCTCGATTGAGCCGGGCAGCTACGTCCTCACCCTGCCCGACGAACACTTCGCCCACGTCCACGTCTGCGGCAAACCCTACCCCGCCATCTTTGAACACGCCGCGCGCCGCCTCGCGCATTTCGACCCGGCACGCACCCTGATGTGCGGCGACACCCTGCATACCGATATCTTGGGCGGCAACGCCTTCGGCGTGCGTACCGCGCTTTTGACCGCGCACGGCTTCTACCGCGACCTCGATTACCGCCACTACATCGGCGACAGCGGCATCGTCCCCGACCACATCCTGCCACGGCTGTGACATGACCCACCCCGACACCCTCGAAAAAGCCAAAATCCTTTTTGACATCGCGCAAACCGAATACCGCCACGAAATCGAGCGGCACAAGGCTGCCAGCGACCGCGCCGCGAAAATGGTCTCCTTTACCGGGCTGCTCTTTACCATCTTCTCCTTCCTCGTGGTGCGCGTCATGCTCGCCCCCGGCGCGGGCGGCTTTGCCTGGGCGGAATGGGCGGCGTATGCCATCAGCGCGGCGCTGACCGTCCTCATCATGTGGGCGATGCTGTCGCTGATGAACGCCATCCGCCGCGACATCCAGAGCGAAGGCGGCATCACCGCTGGACAATTCAGCCCTTTTGATGAAAACACCTACAGCGCCGCCGACGTTTACCGCGCGGGCAGCGCCGCCTACTGGCAGGCCGTTGACGCAAGCCGCCAGCACACCGCCACGCTGGCGCGCATCCTGCGCCGCACCGACCGCCTCATCCGGCTGTCGTTCATCCTGCTCGGCATCCTTGCCATCCTCCTTTTCTTGCTGACCTGAACCCCGGCGTACCATCCAACCATTACCGGAGACCAACCATGCAAACCTTCACCAGCAAACGTAGGGTGGGTCTTGACCCACCACAAAACAGGCTGATTGCGAACGGTGGGGCAAGCCCCACCCTACGACACGACACCTGCACCAACGTAGGTCGGCCATTCATGGCCGACATCAAAAAATGTCGGGCATAAATGCCCGACCTGCACGGCTGTAAAAACATCCACCCAAGCGGAGAACCCATGCACCGTACACTCATCACCGCCGCCCTCGCGGCCGCATTCACTTTTACCGCAACCGCAAAAACACAGGAGCAACCCATGACCTTCCCCACCGGCTACGCCAACTTTTATAAAAGCGACAAAGTCGCCATCCAGCCCGTCTGCTTCAAAAATCCCTACGGCATCGACATCGCGGGCAACCTCGTCCTGCCAAAAGACCACCACGGCAAGGCAAAAGCCATCATCATCGGCCACCCGCTCGGCGCGGTGAAAGAACAGGCATCCATGCTCTACGCGCAAGTGCTGGCGGAACAGGGCTTCGCCACCCTCGCCATTGACCTGCCGTTTTGGGGCGAAAGCGGCGGCAGCCCGCGCCAGGCGGTTGAACCGACCCTCTACGCCGACGCCTTCAACAGCGCCGTGGATTACCTCAATACCCGCGACGACATCGACCCCGCCAACATCGCCGTACTCGGCATTTGCGCCAGCGGCGGCTACGTGCTGGACGCGGCAAAAATTGACCCGCGCATCAAGGCTATCGCCACCGTGGCGATGGTCGATATGGGAACCGTCACGCGCGGGCTGCTGGCAGACGAAAAAATCGGCGCGGGCATCCTCAAACAGGCTGCCGAACAGCGCGTGATTGAAGCCAAAGGCGGCAAACCGGTCTATACCGGCGGCACCGTCACCGAGCTGAAAGACGACACCGACGCGATGCAGCGCGAGTTTTACGCCTTCTACCGCACCAAGCGCGGCGAGTTCACGCCCAAAGGCGCCGACCCGAAACACACCACCATGCCGACGCTCTCCAGCAACGTCAAATTCGCCAATTTCTACCCTTTGAACGACCTTGACCGCATCGCCCCGCGCCCGCTGCTGTTCATCACCGGCGACGCGGCGCAGTCCAAAATCTTCAGCGAAATGGCGTATCAGGCGGCGGGCGAGCCGAAAGAACTGCACTACGTCAAAGGCGCGAGCCACACCGATATGTACGACAACGCCGACAAAATCCCGTTTGCCAAACTGGTCGCGTTTTACCGGGAGCAGTTGCAATGACCCAGCACGCCACAATCCTGACACTCCTGCTGCTCCTCGCCAGCCCCGCCGCATTCGCCTGCACCCCCGGCGTTGGCGGTGGCCCTTGGGGCGACCCGCAGTGCATGGCGCCCATCATTCAACAAAATAGCCTTTATAACAACGGCAACAACACCTACGTCGAACCCGCACCGATGTACCTCCCGCCGCCGTCACCACCATCGCCGCCCCCGCAGCCCGTGCGCGAAAGCCGCTATGGCGCGTTTGCCATTTATCCCAATCTTGATGGTCTGTGGGACAGCCACAAAATGTTCGCGTCCGTCCACGGCATTCACTCAAAAGAAAGCGCCAGAAAAAAGGCGCTCAAGAAGTGCAAGCGCAAGAGCGGCCACTCCTGCCAAGTCTTTGACTATGCCGACCAATGCCTCAGCGTAACGACAGGACTCGATTCCGAAGGCCTGAAAATATACTCCGCCGTATCGCCGCAACCGGGACAGGCATCGCTGGATGCGATGCAGCAATGTATCGCCGCCCAGGCCAAAGAATGCGAGTTTGTCGTGCAGGAAGAATGCTCCCTGCCCGAATAACACCGGCACAACG
>NZ_CALJAH010000386.1 GCF_938028185.1 uncultured Cardiobacterium sp.
ACAACGTATGCACATTATAGGACGGCTATGGACGGATAAAAAGCACAAGTTTCAACAGAAATCGGACGAAATTTATACCGTTCTAACATTTGTGGATGGTGTGGATTTGGGGGCTGGTACCGACCCGCAGAGGGCGGGAAGCGGATGGGCATTCCCTCGCGCCAAACGCCCCCACAGCGCATAATGGCGTCCCCCTTTTCAGGAGTTTTCCATGACCACGACACACATCTATTGCCTGCTTTTTCCCGGCTACCAGACGCTTGATCTGATGGGGCCGGTGGAGTTGCTCTCACGCCTGCCGGATGTGCGCTTGCATTTTGTCTCGCATAGCGGCGGGCTGATTGACAGCGCACAGGGCTTTGCCGTCGCCACCGACAAGCTGGACAGTCTGCGCTCCGGCAGCATCCTGCTCGTACCCGGCGGCATGGCAACGCGCACGCTGGTCGCCGATGCCGCTTTCACCGCCGCGCTGGCCGACTGGGCGGCGCAAAGCGCCTGGTGTCTCACCGTCTGCACCGGCGCGGCGCTGCTGGCGGCGACCGGCCTGCTTGACGAACTGCCCGCCACTTCCAACAAGGCCGCCTTCGCCTGGGTGCGCGACACTTTCCCGCAGGTGCAATGGCAGGGCAAGGCGCGCTGGGTGCGGGCGAACCGCTTTTATACCGCCTCTGGCGTCTCGGCGGGGATGGACATGGCGCTCGGTTTTATCGCCGACCGCTACGGCAGCGCGCAGGCGGAAGCCATCGCCCATCGCTGTGAATATGTTTGGCAACGCGAGGCCGGTGCCGATCCGTTCGCGGTGGCATGAAAAAAGGGCTGCATTGCAGCCCTTTTGCTGTGCGCGGCTCAGCCGATTTTCATGAAGCGCTGGTAGGCGCTGTTGTCGGTTTCTTCGCTGTAGTCGTAGCCGATGGCGGCCAGGTGCGCTTCCAGTTGTGCCGGGTCGTCGCTCTGAATGCCTGCCAGGACGCGGCCATAGTCGCTGCCGTGGTTACGGTAGTGGAAGAGGCTAATGTTGTTTTTCGTACCGAGGGTTTGCAGGAAGTGCAGCAGCGCGCCGGGGCGTTCGGGGAAGCCGAAGCGGAACAGCCGTTCGCCCACGACTTCCACGCTCGCCCCTCCTATCATGTAGCGCAGGTGCGATTTGGCCAGTTCGTTGTCGGTGAGGTTTTCGGTGTCGTAGCCTTCGCCCCGCAGTTTGGCGATGAGCGCGTCCAGTTGGGCGCGCCCCCCGCTCAGTTCGACGCCGACGAAGATTTGCGCCTGTGCCGCGCTTTGGTAGCGGTAGCTGAATTCGGTGACGTTCTGGTTGCCGAGCAGGGTGCAGAAATTGAGGAAGGTTCCCGGCACTTCGGGGATGGTGACGGCGAGCAGGCCTTCGCGCTGTTCACCGATTTCGGTGCGTTCGGCGATGTAGCGCAGGCGGTCGAAGTTCATGTTGGCGCCGGAGATGATGTTAATCAGGGTG
>NZ_CALJAH010000387.1 GCF_938028185.1 uncultured Cardiobacterium sp.
GCGTACTGTCTTCGGCGACGCGCCTTGTCTGAAACTTTCGGTGGATGGCTATAACTATTCCGCCATTAACCAAAACTGCCCATGAAACCCGCCCTGCCTGCGACCCTGCTCAAGCTCGCCGCCGTTGCCGTCCTTTTCTACGCCAGCTACGGCCTGACCAATTACCTCACCGCGCTGCGCGCGCCCGTGCCGGAAATCATCTACGGCTGGGAGCGCGCCATGCCCTTCGTGCCGTGGACGATTATTCCCTACTGGTCGCTGAACCTCTTGTACGCGCTCGGCTTTTTCCTCGCACGCACGCGCGCCGAACTGCACCGCTACATCGCACAACTGCTCGCCGCGCAGGCCATCGCCGTCTGCGGTTTTCTCCTTTTTCCGCTGCAAATCAGCTGGGCGAAGCCGGACGGCGACGGCGTTTTCTTCGCGCTGTTCCGCTCACTCGCCGCCTTCGACCAGGCCTACAACGAAGCGCCCTCGCTGCACATCATCCTTACCCTTATCGTTGGCCGCTACTACTGGCCGAAACTGCCGCGCGCGCTGCGCCCGCTCTGGCTCGGCTGGTGCCTGCTCATCGGCGGCTCCGTCCTCACCACCTGGCAGCACCATTTCATCGACATCCCGACTGCGCTGGTCGCCGGTGCCTGCATCCTGTGGGCGTTACCCTGGCAGGGCGAAAGCCCGCTGCGTGGCCGCACGACGCCAACCCCGCGCAAACGTCGCGCCGTCGTGATTTACCTGTTGCTCGCGCTCGCCTGCGCCCTGCCTGCCTTGCAAGGCGGCGCGTGGCTGTGGCTGCTCTGCGGCAGCGTCGCCTGTTTGCTTGCCGCCGCCGGTTATGCCCGCTGTGGCGCGGTCATCTGGCAAAAACAGGCGGACGGGCAGGCGACGCTCGCCGCACGGCTGCTGTTATGGCCGCTGCATCTCGCCGCAGCGGTGAACCGCGCCTGCTGGCTGCGCCATGCGCGCGACCATGATGCCATCACTCCGCGCCTTGCCCTCGGTAGCAACCGCGCCGCCGCGTCATTTGCCGCCGTGGTTGATATCTGCGCCGAACTGCCGCCGCGCGGTCGCCCGGCGCATTACCGCTGCGTGCCGATGCTCGACATGGTCGCGCCGGAAGCCGATGAACTGCGGCGCGCTGCCGCGGCGATTGATGAGCTGCTGCGCGCGCAACCCGCACCGGTGCTGGTCTGCTGTGCCCTTGGCTATGGCCGCAGCGTCGCCGCGCTGGTCACTTGGCTGGTGTGTTACGGCGACTGCGCCGATATGGATGACGCGCTGGCGCGGATTCAGCAAACGCGACCGCTCGCCCGCCTGCCGGACGAGACGCGCGCCGCGGTGGCACAGGCGATTGCGCCATAAAAAAACCCCGCCGGGGCGGGGTTTGGTGAGTCGCAGCGTTTTAGCGGCGGGCGCCAAAGACTGCGGTGGTGTTGTTGTCGTCGTAAGTCCCGCCGAGTTCTTCCGCGTTCGGGCCGTAGAACGAGCCAATGGTACTCTTGCTGCCATCCTTACCGCTGAAGTTGCTGCCTTCGATATTGGCATTGATGTTGCCCTTGTAGGAAGGAGATGCCAGGCTGATCGCCAGTTTTTTGCCAGCGAAATCGGCGTTGGCCTGCACGGTACCTGCTTCGGTACGGTTGAAATTGTCGCCACTCCAGAGGCCGACGATGGCGTCGCCCTTGTAGGTGGCGCTGCCGCTGGTCGGCATATTGCTGACCGCCACGCCGCGGTAGAAACCGCCAATCTCGCCGTCAACCGGTTTGGCAACGCCAAACTGCGAGTAGTAGTAGAGGTTGTTGCTGAGCTGGAAGGATTCGTAAGATTTGCCGTCTGGCGCGGTGTAATGGCCGCCTTTGCCGGTCGCTGAGCCGTAAATGAGCAGGTTGCCCTGTTGGGTCGCGCCTTGTGAGCTGCGCGGCAACTGGTACTGTACCTTGCCGTCATTGAGGACGAATTTGCTGCGGCCGGTGGTCGGTGCACGCTCGCCTTTGGCATTGAACATGACGCCGGTATAGGTCACGCCGTCGTCGGGCTGGGCGGAATTGTTGTTCTGATTCTGCGGCTTGTTGTTGTCGGCAGCAGGATTGTCGCCACCGCCGCCACCGCAGGCAGCGAGTGCGAGCGGAAGGGCCAGTAACAGCAATTTGTTGATTTTTCCTGACATGGGAATACTCCTGAATGTTTGGGATGGGGAAAACAAAGTTTACTTGGCCCGGGCGGCGGCGTTCGAGACACTTTGCCCGGCGCGTTCCACGTCCTGACCGAAGCCCTGCACGGTGTTGCAGGCGCAAAGCAGTCCGGCGAAGGTGAGCAGCGCGGCGATTCTCGTCATTTTTTTCATGGGGTTCTCCGTGTTGGCGCTTCCACCGTGGAAGCCCGCGCATTTTAGCGTTTTGTATGGAAAATTGCGCCCGCCTGCATGGCATTCACGCGGGGCGCATACTACAATCGCTACAGTTTCAACCCACAACAGGAGTCTCCCATGCCCCCCTCCCTCACCTCCCAGCTCAGCGGCAGCACCATCTTCATCATCATCCTGATTATCCTTGTCTTTTGGTTCGGTCGCCGCGCCATCCAGATTGTCGATCAGGGGACGGAGCGCACCGTGCTGCGTCTTGGTCGTTACAACCGCACGCTGGAGCCGGGTTTTCACCTTGTCGTGCCGCTGTGGGAGCGCGCCGACCGCAAGGTAAACATGAAGGAAACGGTGCTGGATGTGCCGCGCCAGGAAGTCATTACCAAGGACAACGCGCAGGTGACGGTCGATGGCGTCGTCTTCTACCAAATCACCAACGCCGCCAAGGCGAGCTATTCCGTGGATGACCTCGAACTCGCCATCCTGAACCTCGCCACCACCAACCTGCGTACCGTCGCCGGCTCAATGACCCTCGACGACCTGCAATCACAGCGCGACGCCATTAACGTCCGCCTGCTCGGCATCATTGACGACGCCACCGACCCTTGGGGCGTGAAAGTGACCCGCGTCGAAATCAAGGACATTACCCCGCCTGCCGACCTCGTTGACGCGATGGCGCGGCAGAAAAAAGCCGAACAAATCAAGCGCGCGCAAATCCTTGAGGCGGAAGGGATGCGGCAGGCAGAAATCCTGCGCGCCGAAGGCCTGAAACAATCGCAAGTGCTGGAAGCCGAAGGACGCAAAGAAGCCGCCTTCCTCGAAGCAGAAGCACGCGAACGCCAGGCACAAGCTGAAGCACGCGCCACCGAAATGGTCTCCAAAGCCATCGCCGAGGGCGGCACCAACGCCATCAACTACTTCGTCGCGCAAGAATACGTACGCGCGCTGGGCAAATTCGCCGAGAGCGAGCAACAAAAAACCGTCTTCATGCCGATGGAAGCGAGCGGCATCATTGGCGCGCTCGGTGGTATTGCCGAGATGTTCAACAAAGGCGATAAAAAAGCATGAAACGCCTCCTCGCCCTGACCCTTGTCCTCGCCGCCTGCGCCAGCTTCGCCGCCACGCCGCTGGAGCAGGCGAAAGCCGCCGCCGAGCGGGGTGATGCGGCAGAAGCCGTGCGTATCTACAGCGCCCTGGCCGCAGACGGTAATGCCAAAGCGCAATACAACCTGGCGTATTGCTATCAGGAAGGCCTCGGTATCGCCGCTGATCGCAGTAAAGCCCGCACGCTGCTGCAACAAGCCGTTGCGCAGCACCTGCCCGAAGCCGAATACCGCCTCGGTCTCCTGCTTCTCTACGGCACGGACGGCGTCATCACCTACGAAGCCCCTGCCATGCAGTCATACAACACCCCGTCGCCGCCGGTGCGCAGCTACGCCATTGCCCTCATCAACCACGCCGCCACGCAAGCGTACCTGCCCGCCATCGAAGAACTGGCCGCCATCTACGACCGGGGCATCGGCATCCCTGCCGACAGCCGCCGCGCCATCTACTGGTACCACCGCGCAGCCGCCCTGGGCAGCACCACCGCCCAAAATACCCTTGCCTATCACTACCTGCGCGCGGATGGTGTCGTGCGCAACTGCCCCGTCGCCCGGCAACTGCTCGAACAGGCCGCTGCCGGAGGCGACTGGGCGGCAAGCGGCGAACTATCTGCCCTGTACCGCAGCGGCGAATGCGTCGAAAAAAGCGCGGTGCAAGCCGAAATCTGGCAGAAAAAAGCCCGCGACACCTATCTGCGCGCCACCCACGGACAAGGAAAATGACTCCCCTCCCGCCCGAACTCCCGACAGACCGTAACCGCTGGTACTACAGCCGCTTGCTGGGTGGAGCAGCGCTCATCCTCATCAGCACCACCACCTTCGCCCTCTACCTCTACAACCCCGATCTTTTCCGCCGTGTCAACCGGCAAGTCATTGATATCCCTATTGCTGATCTGCCCCCACACCCGCCAGAAGAGCGACTCGATGATAAAGACGACGATCCCATCCGTCACTGGCAGGAACAGGCCGTGCAGGGCGATGCCGAAGCCCAATACCGTCTCGGCCTCGAATACCTGAACTCACCCTACCCCGTGCAGCGCCGCGCCGGACTGACCTGGCTGCGCGAAGCCGCCGCCCAGCACCATCTGCCCGCCGAAGAAACCCTGATGAACTACCTCTGGGACAAAAACCGCGCCGAGGCCGAACGCTGGCTGCAACAGGCGGCGGAAGAAGGCTCGCATGATGCACAGACCGCTCTGGCGGAAAGCCTGACCCCGCCTGACCCCGCCGATAAAACGACGGATAAACAGCCATGAAGCGCCGCCCGCCCTGGCTCGACTGGGCCACCGAACTGCAAAGCCTCGCCCAGGCAGGGCTGGCCTACGGTAAAGACCCCTTCGATATCGAACGCTTCACCCGCATCCGCGCTATCGCTGCCGACATCCTGCACCACTACACAGACCTGCCCGCTGAAAAAATCCGCGACCTTTTCTGCAACGAAAGCGGCTATCAGACTCCGAAAGTGGACGCCCGCGCCGCCATCATTGATGATGATACCCGTATCCTGCTCGTGCAGGAAAATAACGGCCTGTGGGCACTACCTGGCGGCTGGGCTGACATCAACCACAGCATCGGTGAAAACGTCGCCAAAGAAGCCCAAGAAGAAGCGGGGCTGGACGTCATCCCCGAACGCCTTATTGCCGTGCAGGATCACGCCCGCCACAACCATCCCGCCAACGCCTACACCATCTACAAAATCCACATCCTCTGCCGCGCAGTAGGCGGCACCTTTCGCGCCAACAGTGAAACCATCGCCAGCGCCTGGTTCACCGAACACGACCTGCCCCCGCTCGCCGAAAACAAAACCACTGCCGCACAAATCGCCCTCTGCTATGCCGCCTGGCGCGATCCCCACTGGCAACCGCCCTTTGACTAACCCAACCACAAGGAAAACCCATGTTTGAACCCGCATACTGGAACTGGCTCATCCTCACCGGCGTCTTCATGCTGATTGAAGTGCTGACAGTCTCCTTCTTCTTCCTCTTTTGGGGCCTTGCGGCGCTGGTGCTTGTCATCATCACCTTCGCCGCCCCCGGACTCGACTGGCACTGGCAAGGCGCGATCTTTGCCGCGCTCTCGCTCATCGCCATCCTGCTGTGGCGACAACTGGCGCGCCGCTGGCAAAGCCGCAAAGACGACGCCGCCTCGTTGCTCAACAAACGCGGCGCCCAATACATCGGCCGCGAATATACCCTCGACACCCCGGTGGAAAACGGCTACGGCAAGCTGAAAATCGGCGACAGCCTGTGGACGATACAAGGCGACAACCTGCCTGCGGGCACGGACATCGTCATCACAGCGGTGGAAGACAACCGCCTGCATTACCGCAAGGCGCAATGAACGTGGACAAAATTGGCGGGACAAAACTCCCTACCTCATTTACATACACCTTGAGCGCTCAAGTGTATGTAAACAGAAGACCGTGTACTGATGCCGAATCGGCCACCAAACACCCCCTCCCTCGCAGGGCGAAGCCCGCAGCGGGGGAGGGCTGGGGTGGGGGTAAACCAAACCGCTTTACCACTAATATCGAAGCGCCCGCCGAAAACGTCGGGCATAAATCCACGATTCATAAGGTGCCGCTGTCTAGTGAGCTTCTTTGTTGGGTTAGCTCGATGTGCGACAAGAACAGCTTGCGCAAGCAAGAATCCCGCCTGTTCCCAAATCCACCCGCTGAGACAAAACACGCCCTGCTACCCCCACCCCAACCCTCCCCCGCTGCGGACGCTGACGCGTC
>NZ_CALJAH010000388.1 GCF_938028185.1 uncultured Cardiobacterium sp.
GCACACGGAAAAATGCGATTCCACAAGATTTTGAACAGGCTCTAAGTCAAACCGCTCCCGCGCCGCGCAAAAACGCCTCCACCCGCTGCAAGTCTTCCTCGCAATCCACCCCCGGTGGCGGCGCTTCCTTCACCACACCGACGGCAATACGCAGGCCGTGTTCCAAAAAGCGCAACTGCTCCAGCTTCTCCGCCTGCTCCAGCGGCGTCGGCGCCAGCTGCGGATAGCGTTTCAAGGCCGAGACGCGGTAGGCATAAATGCCGATATGGCGCAAATACGGAAACGCGCCGGAAACGCCGTCGGCATCGCGCACATACGGAATCGCGGCGCGGCTGAAATACAGCGCCAGCCCGGCCCGGTCGCAGACCACCTTGACCGTGGTCGCCGCCGCAGGCGAGTGCTGCGCGTCAAACGGCGCGGCAAGCGTCGCCACCGCCGCCTCCGGTCGCGCCGCCAGCGCCGCCGCCACTTCGCCAATCAGCGCGGGCGGCAGCAGCGGCTCATCGCCCTGCACATTGACGACAATAGTGTCATCCGCCCAGCCGAGGCGCTCCACCACCTCGCACAAGCGCTCCGTGCCGTTCTCATGATCGGCGCGGGTCAAAATGCCCTGCACCGCCGCCTCACCCTCCAACAACGCGCCGATGCGCGCATCATCAAAAGCGACCCACACCGGAAAACCGCTGGCAACCGCCTGCCGCGCGGTGCGCACCACCATCGGCACGCCCGCAATCAGCCGCAGCGGCTTGGCGGGCAGGCGGGTTGAGCCATAACGGGCGGGGATAACGACGACGGTGTTCATGCAAGTCTCCAAAATGAAAAGGCGGCTATCTTAACGCCGACCGCTGCGCGGCGCGCAAGCAAAAAACCGCCGCAATGCGGCGGTTCGGGTGTGCGCAGGCACCCTGCCCTATTGGCCAAAATACCGGGCGGCGTTGCCGTAGCAGATGTTTTCCACCATCGTGCCGAGCAGTTTCAGGTCGCGCGGTGCTTCGCCCGCCTCGACCCAGCCGCCGATGAGGTTGCAGAGGATGCGGCGGAAGTATTCGTGGCGGGTGTAGGAGAGGAAGCTGCGGCTGTCGGTGAGCATACCGACGAAGGTGGAGAGGATGCCCATCTGCGCGTGGGTGGTGAGCTGCTCAATCATGCCGTCTTTCTGGTCGTTGAACCACCAGCCGGAGCCGAATTGCACTTTGCCGCGCACGCCTTCCGCCTGGAAGTTGCCGCACATGGTGGCGAGCAGGGCGTTGTCGCGCGGGTTGATGGTGTAGAGGATGGTTTTCGGCAGTTCGCTGGTCTTGTCCATCGCGTCCAAGAGGGCTGCGAGGTTGTCGGCGACGGGATGGTCGCCGATGGAGTCGTAGCCGCTGTCGGCGCCGAGGCGGGCGTACATCCGGCTGTTGTTGTTACGGATGGGGCCGATGTGCAGTTGCATCACCCAGCCGCGACGATGGTATTCGCGGCCAAGCCAGACCAGCAGCGCGGTCTGGTAGCGGGCGATTTGGCTGTCGGTCAGCGGTTTGTCGTTGAAGCGCAGGGCAAGGATGTTGTCCAGTGCGCGCTCGTCGGGGATAGCGGCGTAGCGCAGGATTTCGAGGCCGTGGTCGGCGGCGATGCAGCCGTGCGCGGCGAAGTGGTCAAGGCGCTGGGCGAGGGCGGCGGTGAGGTCGTAAAAGCGGCGGATGGTGTAGCCCGTCGTCGCTTCGAGTTTGCGCAGGTAGGCGAGGTAGTCGCCATGGTCGATTTTCAGCGCCTTGTCCGGACGGAAACTGGGGCGGATGGCGATGTCGAAGTCCGAATCGGCGGCGATGGCGGCGTGGTGCGCGAGGTCGTCTATGGGGTCGTCGGTGGTGCCGACCATTTTGACGTTCATTTGTTCGAGGATGCCGCGCGCGCGGAAGGCGGGTTCGGCAAGGCGTTCGTTTGCCTCGTCCCAGATTTGTTGTGCACTGTCGCCGTTTAAGAGGGTGGTGATGCCGAAGGGGCGTTTGAGTTCAAGTTGCGTCCAGTGGTAGAGCGGGTTGCCGATGAAGTGCGGTACGGCTTCGGCGTAGGCCTGGAATTTTTCGCGCGGGCTGGCGTCGCCGGTAATGAGGCGCTCGGCAATGCCAAGGGTGCGCAGGCCGCGCCATTTGTAGTGGTCGCCTTCTAGCCAGATGGCGGCAAGGTCGGCAAACTGGCGGTTCGCAGCGATGTCCGCCGGTGGCAGGTGGCAGTGGTAGTCGTAGATGGGCTGGTGCTTAGCGTGATCGTGGTAGAGGACGCGCGCGGTGTCGTTGTGGAGGAGGAAGTCGTCGGTGAGGAAGGTTTGCATGGGAGGCTCCGGGGTTCGAGTATCAGGGATGGGTTTCATTGGCTGATTTTTTCTGGGCAGCATCAATTATTTTCTTAATATTTTCTGCATATTTTTGCGATTTTTTCATGAGTTCGATAATTTGTTTTTCATTTTCCTTGTGTTTTTTCCACAGGTCTCCGGCGATTTCGGCAAAATTAAGTTTGGTGCGTCTCGTTTTGGTCAATGCTTCATAGCTTTTAAGTCGACGGATTCTTTCTTCCAAATCTTTTATGCCGCGGGATTTGGGGGAAAGTTTTGCATCTGAGCGCATCCATGCCTCCCAATATTGGCTTCCTTTGGAAGAATTGCATTTGCTGCAGGAAGGAACGAGATTCCAAATTTCTGAAATAAATCCTGTTGGTTCTTTGTCTTGTACGAGATTAAAAAAATGATCCCATTCTGTATGAGGGGCACCGCAATAAGCACAACATACTGTATTTTCCGTCATGCCCAATATTTGTAAAACTTCTTCTATGTCTTCGTCTGTTGGATAGATTACCGGAATGATGGCATGAACAAAGGCATTGGTCATGGTAGAAGTTCTTGCCGAAATCTTTGTAACCGCAGGCATTTTGAATACGGCTTTATGCTTCGTCATGGCGCTTATCTGGGTTTGGAAACAAAGCGGATGTCCAGCGTTTTTCCGGTCGCTTCGGCATAGCGGCGTAATGTGTCAATACTGGGGGAATGTTTGCCGCTTGCCAAGGCTGATTCAAGGCGGCTGATGGCGGCGGCTTTGGTGCCCATTTTTTCGGCGACATCTGCCTGACTCATGCCAGCCGCTTTGCGCGCTGCCAGCATTTGGTCAAGCAAGGCATATTCTTCGCGGTTCAGGCGTTCTACTTCTTCGGCGACACCGGGTTTTTCCAACAATTGCGCTAGCAATTCTTCATGAGTTAGTGGCTTTTCGTTTGTCATTTTTTCGCTCCTGTAGTCGGGTTCTGGCAATCTGTAATTCTTTCGTCGGGATTTTGTCGGTCTTTTTCACAAAGCTATGCAGCATATGGATTTCTTTGCCAATCATCGTGCAGTAAAACACTCTGGCTATGCCTTCTGCGCCTTTCAGACGTAATTCCAATAGGCCATCGCCCAGTGATTTGGTGTGCGGTTCACCGAGGTTTGCGCCGTGTTCTTGCATTCTGGTGGTGAGTGCGATGTAGCGAGCGGCAAGCGTAGTGGGCAGGGCGAGGATGTTTTGTTGTACGTCCTGGTTGTAGTAGGTGATACGGTAGGTCATGCGGCAAAAATTAACATATTTGTTATAAGGTGAGCAAGATAGTTGTGAGATAGTGGGTTAATTATGAAGGTTTTTCTGTTTCAAGCGGTCTTCCGCAGGAGTAAAGGCGATGCGACGTCAGCTTTCACCTTAACCCCTCTTCCACCCTGCGGATGAGCAATGTTTGTCCCAAAGGGAGAGGGGGGTTGGGATAGGGCGGTTATTGTTGTACGGCGATATTGCCGCTGATGATGAG
>NZ_CALJAH010000389.1 GCF_938028185.1 uncultured Cardiobacterium sp.
CCCTACAAGCCAATGGTGTAGCTCACAAAATCGTCGCTACGCAACCGCATTGGATTGGGCGTGTTTATGGCTGAATGGTAAACAGGCCTTAACCAAACTTGCGAATGAAATCATCATGTTATGGCCAATTGTAAATAGCCTCTAGAGGCTGTTTGCCATTCAGTCCGCCATAGGGTGCGCCTCGGCGCACCGTTGTACGACATCAAAAACTACCCAAAACCTGCCCGGACGGCAGGTTTTTTACCGTCTTCACCGCTTCGCGCAGGAAAACCGCGCCACATCGGGTATCCTTGCCCGCCCCAACCCCAATCCCGGAGACTCTTATGCCCGCCAATACCCTCGAAGTCGCCCTTGCCGCCACCCCGGCGCGCCACTACCCCATCCACATCGGCCACGGCCTGCTCGCCGACGCCGCACTCATCGCCCAAAGCGCACCGCAGCGGCAAATCTGCATCGTCACTAACGACGCCGTCGCCACGCATTACCTCGCCCCGCTCGAAGCGGCGCTTGCGGGTAAAGAGCGCATCACCGTCCGCTTGCCTGATGGAGAGACCCACAAAACGCTCGCCACTTGGGCGGGCATCCTCGACGCGCTGGTCGAAGCGCGCTACGACCGCGATTGCCTCGTCATCGCCCTCGGTGGCGGCATCGTTGGCGACATCGCCGGATTCGCCGCCGCCAGTTACCAGCGCGGCGTCGCCTGCCTGCAAATCCCGACCACCCTGTTGGCGCAGGTGGATTCCTCCGTCGGCGGCAAAACCGGGGTGAACCACCCGCAGGGTAAAAACCTCATCGGCGCCTTCCACCAGCCGCAGGCGGTCATAATCGACACCGCGACGCTCGCCACCCTGCCGCCGCGCGAGTTCGCAGCGGGCATGGCAGAAGTTATCAAATATGGCCTGATTAACAGCGCCGATTTCTTCACCTGGCTGGAAAACCACTGCGCCGCCATTGCCGCGCACGACCCGGCGACGCTGCAAACGATGATTGCCCGCTGCTGCGCCGCCAAAGCGGCCATTGTCGCCGCCGACGAGCGCGAAAGCGGCCAGCGCGCGCTGCTCAATTTCGGTCACACCTTCGGCCACGCGCTGGAAGCGCTCACTGCCTACCGGCGCTGGAAACACGGCGAATGCGTCGCCATCGGCAGCGTTATCGCCTGCCGCCTCGCCGCCCGCCTGGGACGTATCAGCGACGCCGACGCCGACCGCGCCGCTGCCCTCTTTGCCGCATTTAATCTTCCGACCACCGTCCCGGCAGACCTCAGCACCGCCGCCATTCGCGACAAAATGCAGCTTGACAAAAAAACACGCGGCGGCCAACTGCGCCTCGTGCTGCCGCAGCGCTTCTGCGACAGCGGCATTGATCGCAACATCCAGGAAGCCGACATCGCGGCGGCGATAGACGCCTGCCGGGCATGAGCGCCCTGCCCCATTTGATGCAGCCCGACTGGAACGACGTCCACCATTTCACCGTGCTGGTAGAGCGGGAAACGCTCACCGCCGCCGCAGAAGCGCTGAACGTACAGCACAGTACCGTGTCGCGCCGCATCGAGCGATTGGAGCAAACGCTGGGGTTGCGCCTGTTTGACCGCATCGGCAAACGCTATCTCTTGACCGAAGACGGCGCCCGCCTCTACCAGCACGCGCGCGGCCTCGCCACCGATATGCAGCAACTGGGACGCATCGCGCGCGAGACGGTGCAGGCGATGAGCAAAGTGATTGTCAGCGCGCCACCGCTGATTGCCAAAGGACTGCTGATGCCACATTTCGCGGAATTTCGCCGCCGCCAGCCGCGCATCTGTCTCACCCTGCACAGCGAGGTGCAACTGAGCAATCTGCACCGGCGCCAGGCGGATATTGCGCTGCGCCTGGTTCGCCCCGCACAAAACGACCTCGTCGCCCGCCGCCTGCGCCCGATACATTACCGTCTTTACGCGCACCGTGATTACCTGCGCCATACCGCCCGCGCCGACTGGAGTTTCCTCACCCTGGATCCCGTCGGTGCGCACGGCCTGTGGCTCGCCGAGACCCTGGCGCAGGAGCAAACCGCTTTCATCTGCAACGATTTCGGCCTTATCCGCGACGCGGTGGCACAACAATGCGGCATCGGCCTCCTGCCTGATTTTTGCGTCCGCCGCGAAGACCCGTTCTGCCAGGTCACACTGGGCGATGCGCCGACTGAATTTGCCGCCACGCTCTATCTCGTGCTGCACGAAGGGCTGCGCCATGCGACAAACATCCGCGCCGTCGCCGATTTCCTCGTGGAAAAACTGGAAGAAAAAACAAAATGAAGGGCGAACAGCAGCACGCGCCAAACAGAGCGTAGCCCCGTCTGGCATTGCCGTATAACCAATTGAACAAAACGCGGGCGACGGTATAAACTGCCGCCCTTTACCCGCCCCCGGAACTGCCATGTTTCTCCTCCTGTCCAACGACGACGGCTACCTCTCGCCCGGCTTGCGCCAACTGGCCGATGCGCTCGCCAGCGAAGCGACACGCATCGCCGTCATCGCCCCCGACCGCGATTGCAGCGGCGCGAGCCACTCGCTCACCCTCAAACGCCCGCTATCCGTCACCGACCACGGCGCGGGTATCTGGAGCGTGGACGGCACCCCGTCGGACTGCGTTCACCTCGCGCTTACCGGCTACCTCGACACCCTGCCCGACATGATCATCTCCGGCATCAACCACGGCGCCAACATGGGCGAAGACGTCCTCTACTCCGGCACCGTCGCCGCCGCCTTTGAAGGACACAACCTCGGCCTGCCCGCCATCGCCGTCTCCAGCACCGCGCACCACCCGCAACACTTCGACAGCGCCGTCAAAACCGTCATCGACCTCTACCGCCACCTCACCGCGAATCCCTTGCCGCGCAACACCTTCCTCAACATCAACATCCCCGACCTGCCCTACAAAAACCTCAAAGGCTACCGCGCCACCGTCCTCGGCGCGCGCCACCCTGCGGGTCCCCTGCAAGAAACCAAAAACCCGCGCGGCAAAACCCAATTTTGGATCGGCTCGGCGGGCAGCCGCGTCGAAGGCAACGAACAAACCGACTTTCACGCCGTCGAAAACGGCTACATCTCCGTCACTCCGCTCCAGTTCGACCTCACCGCCCACCGCGAACTGCCCGACCTCGCCGCCTGGCTGGAGCACAGCCGATGAAACACGCCCTGCCGCTCACCCTCTGCGCCCTCATCCTTGCCGCGTGCAGCAGCGGCTACCGCGCGCCCACCGCTACCCAACTGCACGGCCAGCGCGGCGCACTGCGCCCCGGCGGCGACTACACCGTCCGCCCCGGCGACACCCTCTTCGGCATCGCCTGGCGTTACGGCCTTGACATCCAGGAACTGGCGAACTGGAACAGCATCAGCGACCCCAACCACATCCTCGTCGGCCAACGCCTGCACACCACCCCGCCGCGCGGCGTTGCGCTCCGCCCCGTTCACATCCCGCAAATCAGCAGCAACGGCCAACCCGGCTGGAGCTGGCCGACCCGTGGCCGCGTCATCAGCGAATACAACGCCAACAGCCCCGGCGGCAAAAACCTCAAAATCGGCGGCAGCCTCGGCCAACCCGTCAACGCCGCCGCAGACGGCGAAGTCGCCTATGTTGGCAGCGGCCTCACCGGCCTCGGACGCGCCGTCGTTATCCGCCACGGCAACGTCTTCGCCGCCTACGCCTACCTCGACAACATCCGCGTCAAAGAAAAACAACACGTCCAGCGCGGCCAACAAATCGCCAGCATGGGCATCGGCCCGCAAAACACCCCGGCGCTCTACTTTGAAACCCGCCAGGGCAGCCAGACCGCCAACCCCTACAGCTACATCGGCACCACCCCGCGCTACTGAACCCGCATGAACTACCAGCACCACACCCACCACAGCGAAGAAACCTACCACCACTTCTTCCGCGTGCGCCGCTACACCGTCAGCTACGAAAGCTTCCGTGGCGGCATGATCGAACACGTCGAACGCGAATGCCTTGGCGGCAGCCACCACGTCGTCGCCGCCCTGCCCTACGACCCCGAACGCGGCCGCATCATCCTCGTCGAACAATACCGCATCGGCGCGATGGTCGCGGGCGAAAACCCCTGGCAATACGAAATCGTCGCCGGCTTCATGGACGCGGACGACCCCTCGCCCGAAGCCAGCATCCAGCGCGAACTCGAAGAAGAAATCGGCACCCGCGCCCGCCGCCTCGAACACATCCACACCTACCTCGGCAGCCCTGGCGGCAGCGCAGGCCGTACCCACCTCTACCTTGCCGAAATCGACAGCAGCCAAATCACCCCCTACACCGGCCTCCTTGACGAAGGCGAAGACATCGCCGTCCACAGCCTGCCTTACACAACCGCCCTCGACTGGCTCGCCCAGGGCAAACTCGACAACGCCAACACCCTCATCGCCATGCAGGCCTTCCTCCTGCGCCACCCCCAATAACCACACGAGGCATCCACAGCATGAACCCCAAAACCACCCTGCGCGGCATCCTCCTCGCCGCCCTCCTCGCCGCCGCCCTGCCCGTCGCCCACAGCGCTCCGGCCAAAACCGCCGCCAAACCGGCAGCAACCAAACCGGCCACCAACAAAACCGCCGCAACAAAACCCGCGACCAACAAAACCCCCGCCAAACCCGCCCCGGCCAAAGCGGCACCAGCCAAAACCACGACCAAAACCACTGCGGCCAAAACCGCTGCCAAACCGGCTGCTCCCGGCAAAACCGCCGCCAAAGCGGACAACAACCCCAAAAAAACCGCGAAAACCACCGCGGCCACCAACAAACCCGCCGCCAAAAACGACAAAACCAAAGACACCAGCAAAACCGCGACAGCCAAAAACGACAAAACCAAAAACACCGCCAAAACCACGACAGCCAAAAACGACAAAAGCAAAGACACCGCCAAAACCGCGACAACCAAAACCGACAAACCCGCCGCCAAAAACAACCCCTGCGGCGACCAGCGCCTGGCCGCCTTGAGCGCCGCGCGCGAAGGCAAACTGGACGCCCTCAAAAAATACCACGACCAAAAATGCCCCTTTAACATCACCGACACCAGCGGCCTCACCCCCTACGACCTGGCCACCCTGAACGGCCACAAAAACATCACCGACTGGCTCATCCAAAACAAACACGCCAAAAAAGACCAGCACAGCAGCGCCTACACCAAAACCCTGCAAACCAGCCTGAACTTCCTCGGCTACAACGCCGGCCCCGCCAACGGCAAAACCACCGCCGCCACCACGGCCGCCATCAAGGCCTACCAAAAAGCCAACGGCCTTGCGACCACCGGCAAAACCGACCCCAGCTGGCTACCCGGCCTGAACACCCAAATCAACAAAAAACTCCAACAAAAACTGCGCGCCGAAGGCTACGACACCGGCGGCAGCAAAGGCATCATCGGCGCCAAAAGCCAAAACGCCATCCAGGAATACCGGAAAAAACACAAACTGGGTACCAACGACAACCCGCAAGACAGCCAACTCCTTGCCCAACTCATGAACGGCGACAAAGCCGCAGCCAAAAACGACAAAACCAAAGAAACCGCCGCCGCCAAACGCCCGCCGGCCAGCATCGCCGCGCCCGACCTCGACCGCCGCGACGCCGAACAACGCGCGACCGAAGCCGCCGAACAACAACAAGCCGAAGCCATCGCCCG
>NZ_CALJAH010000390.1 GCF_938028185.1 uncultured Cardiobacterium sp.
CCGTCCCCTCCACCGGGCCCCACGCAAAATGCAGCCGCATTTTGCGTGGGAACCCGCCCACGGGGAGAGGGGGGCAGTTCGGTGGGGGGATTGGCGATGGTTATGGGCTGCCGGCAGGGTTCGAGTGCTTTGAGCAGCGTCGCGCCGCAGTCCTCGCCGGCGCCGAGGATGGCGGCGAGTTGGCCGATGCCACTGTCGGCGGTAAAGCGTTGGCTTTCGTGCAGGGTGATGCGGTGTTGTTGTAGTGCCGGGTGGTGGCTGAGGTCGTGCAGGATGGCGCCGGGTTCGACGGCGGCGAGCTGGTCGGCATCGCCCAGCAGGATGAGGCGGGTGTCGGCGGCGGTGGCGGCGATGAGTGCGTGCGCCAGTTCGAGCGAGAGCATCGAGGCTTCGTCGATGATGATGATGTCGTGCGGCAGCGGGCGGCTGGCGTGGTATTGCGCTTCGCCGTTGTTGTCGATGCCGAGCAGGCGGTGCAGGGTTTGTGCGGGCAGGCCGCTGATGCCCGCGGCGGCGAGGCTTTCTTCCATGCGTTTTGCGGCTTTGCCGGTGGGGGCGGCAAGGGCGATGCGGATGTCTGCCGCAGCGTTTTGTTCGGCGCGGATGAGGCGGGCGATGGTGTAGGTTTTGCCGGTGCCGGGGCCGCCGTTGATGAGGGTAAGGCGACAGGTTTGTGCGAGTCGGATGGCCGCTTGTTGTTCTTCGCGCAGGCCGTCGGCAGGGACGGTGTTCGCGGCGACAGGCGGGGCGGTGTCGCCCAGGCGGGCGCGAATCATCGCGGCGAGTCGTGCTTCCTGGCGGTAGGTGCGGTTGATCCAGAGGCGGTCGCCGCGGCGGGTGAGCGGGGCGGTGCGGTCGTCGTCGGCAAGCAGCGGTGTCGTGGCGAGGGCGTCGGCGGCGGTGCGCTGTTCGGCGTCAAGGCGGATGAGGGTGTCGCCGTTGTCGTGTGCGTTTTGTAGTGCGCTGAGGAGGGCGGCGAGGCGATCGCCGTGTTCGGGGTGACCGCTTTGGCGGGCGAGGTATCGGGCGAGGTGTTGCATGGCGGGGTGGTTTCAGGCGGGGTTGTTGCCGAGGATATGGTCGAGTTCGGCGATGAAGTCAGGCGGGTAGTTCCAGCCGTATGTGCCGTGTGTCGGGTGCGCGGGGTCGATGCCGCGCAGGTAGTGGTATTCGATGCCGCCGAGGTGGCGCGCGGGGTCGTAGTCGGGCAGGCGGGTTTTGAGCAGGCGGTGCAGCGCGACTTGGTACAGCGCGGCTTGTAGCCAGTAGTGGTGGTCGTTCATCGCTTCGCGGATTTTGGCGGGGGTGTAGTCGTCCGGGTGGTTGCCGAGGTGGTTGGTTTTGTAGTCGAGGATGTAGTAGCGCCCGTCGTGTTGGTAGATGTGGTCGATTTCGCCGCGGATGTAGCGGATGTGGCGGTGGTGTTGGTGCAGGTTGAGCGGGTACCCGGCGGCGGTGAGGAGGCGGTTGATGCGGGCGACGGGTAGTGGCGCGCGGTCGTCGCTGCCGAGGGTGAAGTTGTATTCGCTGCGGTAGGTGCCGCGTTTGCTGTCGCCGAGGGTGATGCCGCTTTGCGGCAGGGTGCTGTGGTAGATGGCGTCGAGCCAGGTTTCGCAGGCGTCCAGTTGGGCGGGCTCAAGGCCGAGTTGCCATTGTTGGTTTTCGTGGTCGAGGTGGCGGCGCCAGTCGTCGCGGTGGTCCGGGCGGGTGTGTTCGAGGATGGCGTGCAGGGCGCTGCCGGGGGCAGTGCCGCGCGGGTAGGTGTAGCGGATGTCGGCGTCTGCCGGGGCGTCGGGCGCGGTTTGGTGTTCGGCGATGGCGTAGTCGGCGAGGTCGGGCGAGGTGGGTTCGATGGCGTCGCGCAAGAGGGCGCTGAAGCTGCTGCGTTGCCAGCCGTGAAAGCGGGTGCGCCAGGTTTTTGGGGGGGTGGTTATTTCGGTGGCGGTGCCGGGAATGTTGGCGCTACCCCCACCCCAACCCTCCCCCGCTGCGGACGCTGATGCGTCCTGCGGGGGAGGGGGTAATTCGGCGGGAGAATTGGCGATGGTTGGTGTTTCGGCATGGGCGGTATGCGGGCGAACCCCACCCCCCGCCCCTCCGCCGGGCCCCACGCAAAATGCAGC
>NZ_CALJAH010000391.1 GCF_938028185.1 uncultured Cardiobacterium sp.
AAATAGCTGTAGGGGCAGTTAGCGCAAAGCGCGTAACCGCCCGCGTCTTGCCCTCTATCATCAACACCGTCTTAAAAAAACAAACCGGAGCAATCCATGAAAATCCAACCTCTGCTCATCGCAGCCTTGTCCGGCATAATTTTTCTCACGCAAAGCGCACTGGCGATTGAAACGCCACCAGGCTGGAAAGTCGAAACGCATGGAGCAGAACGCCACTACACGCCCGAAACAGATACCGGCTTCGATATTCTGCTGAGAATCACGCTGCCACACAATAATATGGGCAAATCAGCGGCGGAATGGGCAAAAACTGTGGCAAGATTTTTTGCCGGAGGCGGTCCGACAATTAACGTCAATGGCGACCCTGTCATCAATGGCGACCGCGCAACCATTTCAATGACGCTGGAACAGCCCAACGGGCGGCGTTACCTGCAAATTACCGTATATCCGCTCAATGCCAAGCAGTTGCGCGAGATTGCTTTCATGATTCGGGATGATGCCGAATTACGGCAGCGTTATCAGCCCGTCGTGGATAGCATGATTGACGCACAATATGCCGAGGATCATGCAGGCGCTGCCGCCAATGCGGATACGGGCGGAAACAAAAGCAGCAACGATGATGTGCCTTTTGTGCCTGCGGGATGGTCGGGCAAATATACCGGCAATGTCACCCTTTATACGCCGCAAGACAGCGACAAGAAAATTTTTATTGTGAGCGTTTATGATCCGATGCCCGATGCGGGCATGAACCGTACTACCTGGCTGGAATTTGCGGCAAGCGGTATCGCAAAAGGTTATGACAAAGTACTGGAGCATGACGCGGTGGATAGCGCAGGTGAATTGGTTGTGACCAATTACCGGCTTGAAGAAAAAGGGCAGAAACTCTACGCCAATTTCACTGCTTTCCCGGCAGGCAAAGATAAAATGCGCCTTGTCCTGGTAATCTGCGAGGAAGATGCCGCCCTGCTCCAGCGTTTTCAGGAAGATGCCAAACAAATTATTGCGGCGTATTTCACGCAGGCGCAGTAGCCGCAGCACCTGGGACAAATCATGAACATAAAATTTTATGGTTTCGCCGCCCTGTTCGCCACAATATGCTGCGCCCAAAACGCGGTGGCCTTTGATACACCGCACGGCTGGAAAATGATGCAAACCCGCGATGCGATTACTTATGAGCCTGCCGATGCCGATAGCCACGAAACCAGCGTTATTATTGCGCCGCCCTTTCCCGCCGAAGGCATGAATGCGGTGGCAACGCTGAAAGACATGGCGGAAAGCGCCGATGCTTTTTCACTGGAAGACAGCGATGGCATTCATAAAAAAGGCGACCGTGCGGCAATGACGATTAAACGGCAAACGGTTGAAGGCCCAGTGCGGATAACATTCACCGCCTGGCCGGTGGGCAAGGCACAAATGCGCGTTATCGTCTTTTTGATAAAGGACGATGCCGCCTTGCGCCAGCGCTATCAGCAGACGGCTGATAAAATCATTGAGGCGCAGTATGCGGAGGATCATCCCGCAGCGGCGTCAGCTAAAAAATAAGCGGTATTCTGAAACAGGCTATTCCGCACGACACGCGGCAAAATCATTTGCCAATGCCGCATCCCTTTTTCATTCACAACCGGAGACAACATGAGCTTCACCGCACCCACCGCGCCCGGCGCGACGCAAAACCACGACCCTGCCACCCGTGGCTTCACCTACAACCACACCATGCTGCGCGTCAAAGACCCGGCGGCATCGCTCGATTTCTACACCCGCATCCTCGGCATGACGCTCTTGCGCAAAAGCGATTATGAAGGCGGCAAATTCAGCCTCTATTTCCTCGCCATGCTGCGCGGCGACGAGGTCATCCCGGAAGAGGAAGAAGCGCGCCGTGCCTGGATTGCCCGGCAAAGCGGCATCCTGGAGCTGACCCACAACTGGGGCACGGAAACAGACCCCGCCTTCCACTATCACAACGGCAACCGCGAGCCGCGCGGCTATGGCCACATCTGCATCAGCGTGCCGGATTTCGCCGCCGCCATCGCCTGGTTTGACCAAAACCGCGTCCCCTACCAGAAACGCCCGGAAGACGGCACGATGCGCTACATCGCCTTTATCAAAGACCCAGACGACTACTGGGTGGAAATCATCAAGGGTTGAGATATTCCGCCCCGTACGCGAGCGCCGCATCGCCATCATGACCCGTCCCGCCCATGCTGCCCGCCATCACCCTCGCCCCCTGCTGCGCGGCGCACTTCGCCGCGCTCACCGCCTACCAGCTGCACGGCGCGCAAGCCGAGTATTCACGGCCACCGCGCGACTGGCTCAGCGGCGGCAGGGGTTTTGACGCTGCCCAACGCGCTGTCACCATCCTGCACGCGGGTGAGCCCGTCGGTTTTTTCATCCTTGACGGGAGCAGTGCCCGCGAGGAATACAGCGCCAACCCGCAGGCGCTGCTGCTGCGCTCGATGTCGCTCAACCCGCGTCATCAGGGCAACGGCTATGCCCATGCCGCCCTCGCCCCCGCCTGTCTTGACCCGTTCGTGCGCGCACATTTTCCCGACTGCGACGAGATCGTCCTCGGCGTCCATCACGCCAATCGCCCCGCCATCCGCCTCTACCAGCGTGCCGGTTTTCACGATACCGGTCGCAATTATCCGGGGCTGAAGGGACTGCAATACGTTTACCACCGCCGGTTGCCCCGCGCAGACTAGGGGTTGGGGAGGGGGTGAGCGATATTATGGATGAGCCGAAATTCCAATTTTTCCATTGTTTGCCGCCCTCACCCCCTCCTCTCTCTTGCTTCGCAAGCAATGCTTGTCGCTGCGGGCGGTTACGACACGAGCGCCTAACCGCCCCCGCGTTTTCAAGACTATTGGCGTGGACGACTATAAATGGCGGATTTCCAGCGCGGGTAGGTCAAGCGGCTGGTGGCTGGTGATGATGATCGCGCCGCCATGCTGGCGATGTTCTTCCAGGCGGGCACGCAGGGTGGCGCTGGTCGTCGCATCAAGCGCGGTCAGCGGCTCGTCGAGCAACCACAGCGGTGGCGTCTCCAGCCAAAGGCGGGCGAGCTGACAGCGGCGCTGTTGTCCGGCGGAGAGCTGGCGACTTTGCCGGTCGTCGTGGCGGTTGAGGGCGACGGCAGCGAGGGCAGCATCAAGCCGGGTTTCAAGGTCGGCGCCGCTCATGCCGTGGTAGAGGCGGGCGGCATAGCGCAGATTTTCGCGCGCAGTCAGGGTGCTTTTGATACCGGGGCGATGGCCGAGGTAGAGCAGCGGCGCGTGGCGGCGAATCTGCCCGCCTTGCGGGGTGATGAGCCCGGCAAGCGCTTGCAGCAGCGTGGTCTTGCCGCTGCCGTTGTCGCCGGTGAGGTGGATGATTTGCCCGGCGGCGAGGGTCAGCGCGTAGCGACGCAGCAGCAGGCTACTGCCTTTGAGCAGGGTGAGATTGTCGGCTTCAAGTAAAATCATGATTACGGGAATGCGGCGGGATTGGCGCATATTATCTTGCTTGCGCCGCTTTGTGCCTATGCCCGCCATCCATAACCGAACGGCGCACCTTATGGCGGAGGCCGTGCGTAGGAGGTGTGGACACGCACGCGGTGAAAATCGGAGCAGAACGGGTACAAGTACCCGACATCTTTAACGTCAGCCATCCATAACCGAACGACGATAATGGTATGGCGATACGCACCAAATTCTGTACAAGAC
This sequence comes from uncultured Cardiobacterium sp., assembly GCF_938028185.1. Lineage (GTDB taxonomy): Bacteria > Pseudomonadota > Gammaproteobacteria > Cardiobacteriales > Cardiobacteriaceae > Cardiobacterium. The sequence goes on from NZ_CALJAH010000391.1 coordinate 3,699, forward strand.
CCGCGCTGCGGATGGCATCAAAAACCGCGTTGCCGTACCCCAAACTACCCGATGCCGTAAAATACACGCACCGCAATCCAGCGGATGCCGTCAAAACCATCCATGAAAAACCCGAATCAAAACAATGCTCGCGGGCGCAACTTTTTCCCATTTGCAAAAATTGGAAATAGCCTTCACAATCTGTTGAAAACGAGGAGGAAAAACACATTACACCATTAAAAATTTGTCCCTGTTCCAAAGGGATTGCGACCTACTGCCAGGATGTATATTCCCATTGATTAACATTAAAAATTTGTCCCTGTTTCAAAGGGATTGCGACTGATTTTTCCCATAATTCTCTCCTTAAAGAAAAATTAAAAACTTGTCCCTGATGCAAAGGGTTTGCCATTAAAAATGCCGACTTCGCGTCGGCATTTTTTTGTTCAGGGATATTAGGCGCTATTTGCAATTCAGCCGTGAGCCTTTGTAGGTTGGGTTAGCGCGCAGCGCGTAACCCAACAAACCGAATGCCGAACATATATAGCGATACACACAAGGAGGAACGCTGGAGGTGGTACGCCGCTATACGGAAAGACGGTATAGTATGAGACTTTCGGTGTATCGCTATATTCTGTTGTTGGGTTACGCGCTGCGCGCTAACCCAACCTACGCGCAAAATCATCGTGTTATGACCAATTACTATCGTTCGGGCGGTTA
>NZ_CALJAH010000392.1 GCF_938028185.1 uncultured Cardiobacterium sp.
GGGTGCCCAGTCAGGCGACGCAACACCGTATGAGGCTTTCGGTGGATGGCTATATAAAGGTTTTTGTTGGGTGTGTTGGTTGTGCGACGGGCGATGGTCGCGATTGCGGGGGAAGGGGAGGGCAGGGCGGTGGCGCGTCCAAAATGAAAACGGCCTCTTGCGAGGCCGTTTGCTTTGTGGCGGCGGGGTTATTCGCCGCTGGTGGCTTGGCTGTTGCCGTAGGTGTTGGCGCCGTCGTCCCCCTGGAAGGTGTTGCTGGCGCTCTTGACCGCGCCGAAGACGCCGCCCCAGTCGCCCACTTCGTAGGCGGAGGCGTATTTGTCGTCCGGCTTGACCGAGTTGAATGAGCCGCCCATTTCATCGGCCTGTTTGCCGAAGAAGGCGGCGCGGAAGTCCGCTTCGTCATTGCCCGGTATGTAGGCGCGGTCGGCCTTGCCGATGACGGTGTTGCCGGTGATGTCGCCTTCAAATACGACCAGTTTGTCGTGGACAACGCCGGGTTTGGTGACGTCGGTCAGCCAGGCGTTATAGACGTCGCCCTTGACTTTGCGCGTGCCGAAATCGACGTTGGCTTCGACGAAGTTGCCGAGGCCGAGTTGTGCCGCGCCGCGTCCGTTCAGGCCGTCAAAGGCGTTCGGCATACTCTTGTAGCCGCCGCCGAGGCGGACGTCCTGGGTCACGCCGTGGAAGTCGTTGTTGATGCCGTACATCAGTGCGTGGCCGTTGTAGGTCGCGCTGCCGTTTTGTGGCATATCTTCCACGGCGGTCGCGTCTATACCGCGGAAGAAGTAGTTATCAACGCTGTCCGAGGTGCCTTTTTTCGCAAACGGCGCGCGAAGGAAGCCGTCGCCAAACGGGCCTTCGCCGTTGGCGAGGTCAAGTTGCGAGGTCACGCGGCCATACTGCACCCGCTTCAGCGTTATCGGCTGCGCGCCAATGCTGTATTCCACCGGGGCGCTGTCCAGATCGGCCTTGTAGCCCTGCGCCGTAGCGGTCGGCAATACGTTTTTGACCTTGGCGACAAAGGAGCGGGCACCAGAGTAGCTGTTCATGCTCATGTCTTTGACTTTGCGGTCTTCTTGATCCGCCCAGGCGAGGTGGTAATGGCCGAAGATGCGGCTGGTGGTCTTGTGGTGGTCTTCCCATCTGCCGTTTTCCCATTTGAGTTCTTGGCCGAGGGTCGGCAGTTTGCCGCCGGTGCGGTCGGTACCGCCGATGCGGATCAGGCCGTTGGTGATGTCGCCGGTCGGCTGGATTTCGATATCGCGGTCACGCGCCTTGGTGCCGTCTGCCAGTAGCGTATTTTCCTCATTTGCCCAGACCAAATCTTCCTTGCCTTCGCCTTTTTTGTCATCAAGCGGATTGTTTTCCGTATTGATGTCCACGCGGCGGGCGCGCGGATCCCAGCCGTTGGATGTGGCGTGGTTTTCAAAGGCGCTGTCCTGGGTACTCCACCAAATCAGGTTGGCGCCATATTTGCGCTCGTATTCCGGTTTGTAACCGGCTGCACCCGCTTTCCAGATACGGTCATCGGCATAGCGGATGGTGCCTTCGTCTTCGTGGTAGCCAACGTAAGCCGGACCGCGAAATTCGCCGCGCTGACCGCCACCTTTATTTTTAGGAGTGTGCCAGTTTGCGGAATTGAGTGTGTAGGTTATGCCATTTTTGGAGCAAGAAATTAGTTCAGTACTACATGAGGAATCGAGAAGACTTAGGTTGTTATATCTTCTGTTCATGGTTTCGATTGGAGTTTTGTCGTCTCCCGTGGCATCATTTGGTGCTGTTGCGGGTTCGTCGCGACTCCATTCTTTGTGTCGGCCTACTTTAACCCGATGACCCTGTGCATCATAACCATAATCATCTACCCACACATAGATGTGTCTCGTATAGCTTACAGTAGAACTCCAATCCTGATACAACGTCCAATCCCATTCATTGGCGACCGGATTGACCAGCGGGCGGATCGGCTCAAGCTGACGAATGGCGGTAAAGTCTTCCCGTTCGAGATAAATATGCTCGTGGTCTTTGGGGTCGCCACCAACCGTTGTGCCGCCCGTCAGTGCATTGTTATTGCCTTCATCATAAGGGACATTGGGGTAGGCAAACATCTTTTTCGGATATTTGGGATAGGCACCGTCTGGCCAGCCTTGTCGGTAATCATAAGTCCTGCCCTCATAGGTATAGGTCTGTTTTGCAGCGCCCGTCGTGCGGGTAATGGATTTCTCGCGTGAGATTTTTCCTGCAAAGGCGGCAGGATTTTTACCATCACCTTCCCAATCTACAACGTTATTCTCCTTGGCATCTGCATAATAATTATCCCCTTTGGGGTCTATATCTCTAGCTGTGCCAGTATCCGTTCCGTTATTGCGCCAAGCTTTCGCAGCTGCAGTGCCTCGTGGATCCGTTGGGCTATCGTCTTCTCCTTTAGGGAAATTGCCATAATTTTTAGCATTATTATTAAAAGTTCCAAACGAGTGGTCTTTTCCTGTACCAATATTGACCGGATGGCGGGAGTTGTCGTTGTTATTGTTCGTGGACCATGCGCCATTGGTGCTCAACAAATTGCTTTGAAGCGTATCAATATCGGGGAAGCCGGGAGGCGGCGGTTCGACTGTCTCAAAGCCTTGGGGCGGTGCATCATTGGGGTTTTCCAGTTTGTTGTTATCTGCGACTTTCGCATTCGGATAATCGACAAACGGCTGACGGTATTCGTAGCGCGGGGTATAGACGTGCGTGACCCGTTCGCGGGTAAATTCGCCGTTTTTGTCGGTGTTGTTCTGAATGTGGGTGTCAATGTTGTGGTCTTCGCCAAGGCGGTTGTCTGCCGCGCTGAAGTCGGCAGAGCCGACTTGTTTGAAGGCGCCGGCGAGGATGTCCACGTTTTTGAAGTTTTCCACTTGCAGTGCCGGGTTTTCGCGCGGGTGGCCATCGGCGGTGAGTGGTTCGTTCTCGGTGGCGCCGGCAAACTGGGCGCGAACGGCCTTGTTTTCTTCGCGCTCCATGTCGCGGCGGGCGAGGACGATGTTGGTCAGTTTCGGGTTTTGTTCGTCAAGGCTGACGCCAAGCAGCGGTGTGGCCGATGCCATTTTGTCGGGGTTATAAACGCGGTCGTAGTCCGAGTCTTCGCGGCGGATGTATTGCAGACCGCCTACGGTGCTTTCTTTGCTGAGGTCGCGACCATCCACAACTTTGGTGCCGGTGGGGTCAACGATTTTGTCGTCGTTTCGGGCTTCCGGCTGTGGTTGTGGTTCAGGTTTTTTGAGTTCAGGCTGCGGGGCAGGCGGGTCGGCCGGCGGCGGGGTGTTGTTGTCGCTGCCGCCGCAGGCGACGACGCCCAGGGCAACCATGATTGAGAGTGAGAGGTTCGTCAGTTTCACTGTATAGCTCCTTCCGTTGAGCCCCGCGCAACTCGGCGCTTTTGGGGCGTGAGTGTGGCGGCAGGATCTTCCTTGTGAGCGGTTTCCTCGCGCAGAATATTCCTGTCCGCACCGTTTGTGAAGAAACGGTTATGTGATTATAAGGTGTTTGTCATGATTTTGGTATGGTTTTGGCGAATGGCGCTGTTGCCAACCCGGATGGCGCCGCTTGAACTGTCATTACCGCTATGTTAAAAAGCGTGTCTGTCGCGCCGTTGCGCGGTTTTTCTTTTTCGGAGGTTTTATGAAGGTTTTGTTGCGTGTCGCGCTGGCGGCGGTTTTGGCGGTCGCGGCGCTGGTTACGCAGGCGGCGGAGAAGGTGCGTATTGGTTATATCGCGCTGCCGTCGCAGGCACCGAGTTTTATTGCGAAGGAGCGCGGGTATTTTGCCGCCGAGGGGCTGGACGCCGAGCTGGTCGCGTTTCAGGCGGCGCAGGCGATGGCGGTCGCCATTGCTTCCGGTGATATTGATTTTGGCGTGACGGCGGTGTCCGGCGGTCTGCTCAATCTGGCGGCGCGCGGCGATGCGGTGCGCATTATCGGCGGCGCGCTGGAGGAGGCGGAAGGGGTGCCGGGGCATAAAATCCTCGCCAGCAAGGCGGCGTTTGACGCCGGTTTGCAGTCGCCGATGGATTTGGACGGCAAGTCTTTCGCCATTACCACGCAGGGTTCGTCGTTTGAGTATATGGGGCAGCAGGTCGCGGCGAGAAATGGCGGCGTGGTGAAGACGGTGGTGCTGGCCAATATGCCCGCGATTGCCGCCGCGCTGCAGGCGGGCAAGGTCGATGCCGCCGTCGCCCAGCCGGGGATTGCCGCCGATTTGGTCGCCAAGGGCGCGGCGGTGGAGATTGGCAAGGTGGTGGATTTTCTCCCCGGTTATCAGGTGACGGTGCTCTTTACCGGGGCGAAGCTGGCGCAGGAAAAGCCTGAACAGGTGGCGGCGTTCAAGCGCGCGTTTGCCAAGGGCGCGGCGGACTATAACGCGGCGCTGGTGGAGAAGTCGCCCGATGCGGCGGCGACCGATGCGGTCATCGCCGCGATTCACAAGTATGTCTATACCGACCGCAATGATGCTGACGCCAGCCGCCTTATCCGCGAGGGCGCGATGCGGGTGTCGCCGAATGCGGCGCTCAACCGCGCCGATGTGCTCAAGCAAATCGGCTGGTTCAAGGCACAGAAGCTGGTGCCGGAGTCGCTGGACGTGAACGCGCTGCTGGCGGACTGATGCGCCTCGTCGCTGAAGGGATTTGCCACCGTTATCAGGGGCGGCTGGTGTTGCAGGATGTGTCGTTTGCGATTGGTGCGGGCGAGGTGGTCTGTCTCATCGGCCCGTCCGGCTGCGGCAAATCGACGCTGCTGCGGCTGCTCGGCGGGCTGGAGCGCCCGGAGGCGGGGACGGTGTGGCTGGAGGGCGAGGCGCCTGCGTCGTCGCTCAATCCGCTGACGTTTGTTTTTCAGGATTTTGCCCTGCTGCCGTGGCGCACGGTCGCCGACAATATTGCGCTGGTGCTGGAGCATCATCCGCTGTCGGCGGCGGAGCGGCGCGAGCGTATCGCGGATGTGCTGGCGCGGACGCAGCTAGCGGATTTCGCAAACGCCTGGATTCGCCAGCTTTCCGGCGGGATGCGGCAGCGGGTGGCGATTGCCCGCGCGCTTGCGGTCAATCCGGCGGTGATGTTGATGGATGAGCCACTCTCGGCGCTGGACAGTCAGACCAAGGATTTGCTGCTCGATGATTTTGTCCGCCTGTGGGCGGCGGCGCCGTTTTCCGCCGCCTACGTCACCCACAATTTGCGCGAGGCGGTGCGGCTGGGGCACAAGATTGTGGTGTTGTCGCGGCGGCCGGGGCGGGTGCGCGAGGTGGTCGCGCTCGATACGCCGCTGGACGCGCGCGATGAGCATTCGCCGGAATTGCAGGCGGTGGAGCGGCAGTTGTGGCAGTTGATGCGCGACGAGGCGCGCGCGGCGGAACGGGAGCTGGAGGCATGAGCGGGAAACGTATTCCGGTGCCGCTGCGGGCGCGCGAGTTTGGCGGCGAGGCGCCGCGCTGGATGAGCTGGGCGCTGTTCGCCGTGCTGCTCGCTTTTTGGGAAGTGGCGGTGCGCGCGGGCTGGATTAGCCGGGTTTATATGGCCTCTCCGGCGGAAATTGCCGTGCAGTTGCAGAATTTGCTCCTCTCCGGCGAGTTGTGGACGCATCTTTGGGCAAGTGTGCGCCGCCTGCTGCTGGGCTGGAATGTGGGCAGTCTGCTCGGCATTGCCGCCGGGCTGCTCATCGGCCTGTGGCGGGTCGGGCGCGGTACGCTGCTGCCGCTGGTGTCGGCGCTGTTCCCGGTGCCGAAAATCGCGCTGCTGCCGCTGTTCCTCGTCTGGTTCGGCATTGATGAAGGCTCGAAGATTGCGACGATTCTCATCGGTACGTTTTTCCCGACGGTGATTGCCACTTACGCGGCGGTCGATGATGTCGATCACAACCTCATCCGCATGGGGCAGTCGTTCGGCCTGCCGCCCGCCGCCATCGTCCGCAAAATCATCCTGCCGGGGGCGATGCCGGGCATCCTCGCCGGGTTCCGCATCTCCATTTCCATCGCCATTACCATGCTGGTGGTGGCGGAGATGATGAACGCCAACTACGGCCTCGGTGCCTATATCAGCAACGCCGGGCAACTCTACCGCATGGATCAGCTGCTCGCCGGGGTGACGCTGCTGGCGCTGCTCGGCATCGTGCTGTCGTGGCTGCTCGGCCTCTGCGAGCGGTGGCTGCTGCGCTGGCGGGGTTAAGGCTTTTTTACAGGAGACATATATATGACACGCTACATGATCTTCCTTCTCGCCGTGCTGACCGCCCCGCTGTGGGCGCAGGATGAACCGCCGGTGGCGCTGTTGCCGGTGCAGGGCGACACCCTGACGCCGGAAAAGGCGCAGGAAAAGGCAAAAGCGGCCAAAGAAGCGCCTGCGGCAGCGACGCAACCGTCGCCCGCCGCCGATGCTGCCAAAGAAGCAGAACCGCAGCCCGACGACGATCCCGCCATTGAAACCATCAAACTCTCGCCGCCGCCGGAAACCCCGCCACCGGATGCAAAAGCGGCGGAAGCGGACGCGAAAAAGCCTGCTGACAGCGAGAAAACCAACGAACAAAACGAAGGCGACACCACCCAGCCGTTACCGCCGACCGGCGTCGCGGTGACACCACAACCCGCGCCGGATGCGGCAACGCCCAAGCCAACCGCCGCCGAAGAAGAAGCGAGTCCGCCGTGGTCGGGTTACGCGCAGGCGCAGTCGATGGCGGAAAACGGCAACCCGCGCGGCGCGCTGAAGCAGTTGGAAACCCGCCTTTCCACCCATCCCGAAGACAGCCGCGCCGCCTATCTCAAGGGCTTGGTGCTGATGCAGCTTGGCCGTGGCGACGAGGCGGAGCGCTGGTACAAAATGATGCAGGCGAACTTCCCCGACCTGCCGCAGCCGGGCAACGCGCTCGCCGTCATCTACGCCGGACGCGGCGATTTGCCCGCTGCCGAAGCCGCCCTGCGCGCGCTCCTGGAAAAGCATCCCGACCACACCTCGGCACGGGTCAATCTCGCCCGTTTGTACGTGCAAATGGCGCAGACAGAGTACGAAAAGGCGCTGAAAGAGCAGCCTGACAATGCTATGATTGCGCGCAAACTTGAGGCTCTCAAAGCCATGCAGTAACACCCAAAAAGCGGAAATTTATGAGCAAAAAACTCTCGGAAGAACAGGAAAAGGCGCTGAAAGCGGTGCTGGCGCAACTGGACAAACAGTTTGGCAAAGGTACGGTGATGCGCCTCGGCGACCAGACCACCGAACACGACATTCAGGCGATTTCCACCGGCTCGCTCGGCCTTGACATCGCGCTCGGCATTGGCGGCCTGCCGCGCGGGCGCATCGTCGAAATCTACGGCCCGGAATCCTCCGGCAAGACGACGCTCACCTTGCACGTCATCGCCGAAGCGCAGAAAGCAGGCGGCACGGCCGCCTTTATTGATGCCGAACACGCCCTCGACCCGATTTACGCGCGCAAACTCGGCGTCAATACCGACGACCTCTACATCACCCAGCCCGATACCGGCGAGCAGGCACTGGAAATCGCCGACGCCCTCGTCCGCTCCGGCGCCTTCAGCGTGATTGTCATTGACTCCGTCGCGGCGCTGACCCCGAAAGCAGAAATCGAAGGCGAAATGGGCGACTCGCACGTCGGCCTGCAAGCGCGGCTGATGAGTCAGGCACTGCGCAAACTCACCGCCAACATCAAGCGCGCCAACACGCTGGTCATCTTCATCAACCAAATCCGCATGAAAATCGGCGTGATGTTCGGCAGCCCCGAAAC
>NZ_CALJAH010000393.1 GCF_938028185.1 uncultured Cardiobacterium sp.
ACGCAGGGCATGATGAAAACCCGACGAGCGAGGCGACCGATATTCCCGTGCCGCCGCCGAATCAACCGGGTAGCATTGCCATCAGCGGCGAAGCCAAAGTGGGCAGCACCCTCACCGCTACTGTCAGCGACGGCGACGATTTCGCCGCTGATAAAGTGCAATACCAATGGCTGCGCGACGGCAATCCTATTGATAGTGCCAACAGCAGCACCTACACCCTGACCAAAGATGACGCCGGGCATAAAATCACCGTGCGCGCCACTTATCAGGACAATGCCGGGCATGATGAAAACCCGACCAGTGACGGGACGGACATCCCCATGCCGCCGCCGTCTGGCAAAGTCGGCGAATATGTACCGAAGCCGACCACCGACTTTATCGCCAACGTCAAAGATGCGGAATATGGTGCCAAGGGTGACGGGCAAACGGATGACACTGCCGCCATCCAGAAAGCCATTGATGCAGTCGCGGAAAAAGGCGGCGGTATCGTCGATATTCCGAACGGCACCTATCTGATTGACGCCATGCGCCAGGAAAGCTCGTCCTACGAAACCAGCGGCCTCATCCTGAAGAGCAACGTCATCCTGCGCATGGCCGATGGCACCGTGCTCAAATCGCTGCCGAACGACTCCCAGTTTGCCTCCGTCGTCACCATCAAAGACGCTAACAATGCCCACATATACGGCGGCACTATTGAAGGTGACCGTGACAGCCATACCGGTGAATATGGCGAATGGGGGCATGGTGTGCGCATCACCAACTCCACCAACGTTGTTGTGGAAAAAGTCACCTCCAAAAATAATTGGGGCGACGGCTTCTACATCGGCAAGCGTGGCAGCAGCGACATCGAGACCCAAAACATCACCTTCTATCAGGTGAACGCCGATCACAACCGCCGCCAGGGCATCTCCATTACCCACGGCAAGGGCATCAAAGTCCTCAACTCCGTCTTCAAGGACACCGACGGCACCGACCCGCGCGCCGGTATCGACGTCGAGCCGAACAAAAACGAGCAAGTCAGCGACGTGGAAATGCGCGGCAACACCTTCTCCGGCAACCGCTACGGCATCGTTGCCTCGAACCACATGCACGGCGGCAGCACGGCGGTGAAAAATATTACCTTCGAAAACAACATCGTCGAGGATAACCACGTTGGCATCCTCTACGTTGGCGTCGAAGGCGGCACCATCCGCCACAACACCGTGCGTCAAAAACACGATATGCCCGAGAAATACCCCTATCACCATCAGTACGGCATAGAGCTGCGCAACGGTGCCGTGCATTCGACTACCGGCGTTACCGTCAGCGATAACGACCTCTACGGCGGCAACGTCATCGACCGCCACACCAGCGGCAACACCATCGGCACCAACCACTTCAAGAGCGCCGTGTACATCAAGGGCACCGCCCAGCCGGGGCAAACTCTCACCGCCGAAGTCTATGACGGCGACTACGGCGAACTGTACCGCCACGTCAGCGTCAAAGTGCCGGCCAAATCCGTTACCAGCTACCGCTGGTATGCCGATGGCGTGGAAATCGAAGGGGCACACGAATCCACCTACACCCTGACCGAGGCAGAAAAAGGCAAGAAAATCACCGTCAAAATCGCCTACACCGACACCGCCGGGCAGGAAGAAAGCGCCACCAGCGACGCCACCATGCCGGTTGGCTACGAGAACCACGCACCGACCGACATCACCCTCGATCCACTCGTCATCTACGGCAACGAAGACCAGGCCGAAGTCGGCACCCTCAAAGCCATTGACGCGGATAAGGGTGACCGCTTCACCTACACCGTCAATGACGACCGTTTCGAAGTCAACGGCGATATGCTGCGTCTGAAAAAAGGACAAAGCCTTGACTACGACAAAGTGAACAGCGTCACCCTCACCGTCACCGCGACCGACCAGATGGGAGCGAGCTACAGCAAAACCTTCACCGCCTACGTGCGCGCGCCGAAGGGGATGCCCGGCTTCGACTACTACGACCTCACCCTCTCTGCCAACAAACTGATGGAAGGCAAAGACGGCGCCAGCGTCGGCAAACTCACCCTGCGCGACCGCAGCGTCGGCAAAGACTACACCTACCACGTCAGCGACCCGCGTTTCGAAATCGTGGACGGCACCCTCAAACTCAAAGCCGGGCAAAAAATCAACTACGACCAGGAACAAACCGTCGCCGTCAGCGTGACCGTCAGCAACAGCGGCGGCATGACCATGCGCAAAACCTTCACCCTGCACGTCGAAGACGATCCGAACTACCCGCCCAGCGGAAACAACGTGCTGCCTGAACCTGTGGACATCCACAGCGCCGCTGAGGCGGGCGACGCCCTGCACAGACATGACGCTGACAGCGCAGACAACCATAACCACAGCGGCCAAAACGGAGATGACCACGGCGCAGCGGCAAACCACGCGGAAAGCGGCGACACCCATACCGCCGCTGACCATGCGCAGCACGACGGCGTCGCAAACAACGCCGCGCAGACCCTGGGCGATAGCGACGCACCCGTCCACCTCAGCGCGAACCTCAAAGCCACCGCGCAGGCCGAACTGGCGGACAAGAGCAGCGCAGAAATCCTCGACCACCTCGGCGAGCATGGCGGCGACGCCTTCACCTTCGATGCGAGCGAAACCCCGCACACCCTCACCGGCACAGACGGCAACGACAACCTCGTCGCAGTCGGCGGCGCGAACACCCTCAAAGGCGGCGAAGGTGCGGACCAGTTCATCTTCATCACCAACCCGCTGAAAAACGCGGAAAGCCCGGCGCTGAACCAAATCCTCGACCTCAACACCGGGGAAGACCGCATCCGCCTCGTCGCGGGCAAAGGCGAGGCCATCAGCGACCTGCAATACGACGCCGACAGCCGCCTCCTCAGCTACACCCTGCACGACAGCGAAAACCGCAGCTACCACAACAGCATCGTGGTGAATGCGCACGACGGCCACACGCTGACGCAGGAAGAAGTGCTGGCGGCGGTGAGCATCCTGTAAACAGCGCCAAGCGGCAAAAAACGGGCTTCGGCTCGCCACCACAAAAAACTCCCCCGCTGGGGGAGGACAGGGGAGGGGTTACTGGCGACACGCGCAGTATCCATGACCGCCGCTGACGTCTGCAAACCGCCTGGCCTGTAGGGTGCGCCCCGGCACCAGACTGGCGTGGACAAGCACAGATGTGCAAAATGCTGCCGCACAACCCCCTCCCCCCGTGGGGGAGGGCAGGGGTGGGGTTACTGGCGACACGCGCAGTATCCATGACCGCCGCTGACGTCTGCAAACCGCCCATCAGCCCCTCCCTCGCTGCCTGCAGGGAGGGGTTTGACCCCATAAAACCGACCATAGGGTGCGCCTTGGCGCACCGCCGACACCAACGCACCCGCCCCATCCGGCAAAGGACTTCCGCCCATGAACACCATCACCCTCAAAGACACAAACGGCAACACCATCGCCCAATACCCGCTCAACGGCGCGGGCGAACAGCACATCGAAGCCATCAA
>NZ_CALJAH010000394.1 GCF_938028185.1 uncultured Cardiobacterium sp.
GTCCCTACGACATGTACGCCTGGACGGTATGGACGCAGCACGATTGCGACCTGTTCCGTGTCGGCATTCCGATCGCTTTCGTACCGCTCGGCATTCCGGTAACGCCGCCGGTGCCGGAATAAAGAAAATGGCTTCACCACAAGGATATTGGCATATGAGCGAATCTATATCTGGCATGGCATGGGTATCTGCAAGTTCATTTCCGCTAGCGATGGTTTTTTATGCGATCAGCGGATTCATTCTTGCCTACAGTGAACGTTTTGATTTGGCTACATCAGCCGGTTCAACCCGGAACGTACAGAAAATAAAACTGTCAATTACAGGCAAGATTCTTTTGATATTTTCCACACTGTTTATGGTGCTTTCTCTGGTGTCGGCAATTACTGGAGTTGTATTGTTTTTCCAGAGCATTACGGGTGGTCTGTTGGAAATGGTACCGATAGTTCTTTCGATAATTGCAACCATCGCGCTCTCACCCTGGTTTTCAAAAGTTGTCGAATCATATCGTCCATCTGATTTATATGATGCATATAAGGAGGAATATAGTGAATCGGTTGACCCTGATGTGCAGCAAAAGAACAACCACGCCTTGTGGGAGAAGCTGCATCAGCAGTTACCGCAATTCCTGATTGGCGGTGTTTTCTGCCTGGCGACAGCCAATGCGCAGCATCGCTGTGAATTCCTCAGTTTGCTGTCCACCCTCGCCACCGCCGAAGACTGCCGCGACGTTTGGGGCTATTTCCACGGGCATCCGTTGCCCCATGTGCGTGCATTCCACCAACGGCTCTGCACCGAATTCGACGGTGCGGATTATGACGACCCGATAGTGCAGGATGCGCTGACACGGCTGATGCGAGAGGCAGGCATGTACGGCTGGCTCGTCATGGGGCAGGTAGCTATGCCGGAGGATGCGGATAACTGGCACAGCGGTTTTGCCTATGCCGAGACGTTTGGGCAGGCGCTGGAGGACTTGCTGCGATGGGCCGAACGGGCGCGGGAGGCACAGGCATGAGTAATTCCGGCAAAAACAGCGGCAGCTGCCGCCAACACCAGGCCTTTCTTTTGCGCCTGCCCCGGACGCTGAAAGAGCAGCTGAAGCAGCAGGCAAAAGCCAATCACCGCTCGTTGAACAGCGAGATTATTGCCCTGCTGGAAGGTAATGGCGAAGGATGTAGCGGGAACTGACATGACAACGAACGATACAAAAGCTATCACCATATACACCCAGGATGATTACCGCCGGCTCTGTGAGCGTCTCGACGATGACACCGTAGCTGCCTTGCTGCACGCGCATATTGATGCATTCGCTGCAGACGGCAACCGGCAACTGCTGAATCGTCTCACCGAGGCGATGCGCATTGCCGGAGAGATGGAAAAAGCCGGTCGCAACGGACATCCCGATCCGGCAGAACAGGCACGCCGCGTGCACTGGGACTGCCAGTTCACCGTGCTGCAACAGCAGGCGCGCATGGCGCATTGCGAGATCGTCAATGCCGACAATGCCGCCGTCTCGCGTCTGACGCGGCAATGCGAGAAGAACGGTAGCTGCGACACGGCAATACCGTCACCGCACGATGATGGCTATGGTTTTACCGCTGGCTTGCGGGACATCCCGCTGAACACGAGCCAAACTGCCCTGCTGTGGCGGATGGCGCTGCTGACCATCGCGGAGATAGCGGACATTGCGCCGGAGCTGGCTGCAATCTATCTCAACGGTACCGGTGGTGAACACCTGGGCCGGGCACTGGCAGAAAAAACGGTCTATCAGGTAACGGTGGTATC
>NZ_CALJAH010000395.1 GCF_938028185.1 uncultured Cardiobacterium sp.
TTGTACGGCGAAGCGGCGCAACACAGTATGAGGCTTTCGGTGGATGGCTATACATACACCAACCCCGCTACCCTGTATGTAAACCATCGTCGTAGGGTGGGGCTTGCCCCACCACGCTGACGCGACTGCGGGAACAAATGCTGCGCGCTCACACTCCCCCGTTGCCTGCAAAAAGGGAACAAATGCCGAAAACTGCATCGTTCTGCCCCCTCTCCCTACGGAGGAGAACCGGGGTGAGACACACCACCGCGAACGAAGAACTACCCCGCCGGATGCTCAACCAAATACTGATACACCGCCTTCTTGTTCGCGCCGGTGTGTTTGGCGACCAGCGCCGCGGTGTCTTTCGCCGACAGCCCGGCGGCGCGCAAATCCTTCGCCAGCGGTTGCCAGTCAGCCGCTTCCTTCGCCGCCGCCGCTTCCAGCAGCAGTACAAATTCGCCACGCTGGCGGTTGTCATCTTCTGCCAGCCACGCGGGCGCGCGGGCGACGGTCAGCAGCGCAATCTGTTCAAACTGCTTGGTCAGCTCGCGTGCGATGACCAAACGGCGTTCGCCGTTGAACACTTCTGCCATCGCCGCCAGCGATTCCGCGATGCGGTGCGGCGTTTCAAAAAACACCGTCGTCTGCGTCGCGTGCTCAAATTCCGCGAAAAACCGCTGCCGTTCGCCCGCCTTCGCCGGGATAAAACCCGCGAACTGGAAACGGTCGGCAGGCAGCCCGCTCGCCGACAGCGCCGCGATGACGCTGCTCGCACCGGGAACGGGCGAGACGCGGATGCCCGCCTCGTGTGCGAGCCGCGTCAGCACCGCGCCGGGGTCGGAAACCAGCGGCGTCCCCGCATCGCTCACCAGCGCCACCGTCGCCCCCTCCTGCAAACGCTGCAACAGCGCCTGCGCCGCGCCGCGCTCATTGTGCTGGTGCAGCGCCAACAGCGGACGGTCGATGCCGTAGGCGTCGAGCAGGCGGCGGCTATGGCGCGTATCCTCGCAGGCTATAATGTCTGCCGATTCCAGCACCGCGCGCGCGCGCTGGCTCACGTCTTCCAGATTGCCAATCGGCGTCGCCACCACAAACAGCACACCACTCATCAAAAATCCTCATGTTCTTCAAAAAACTCGCGCCGCACCTCCTGCGCGGCCAGGCGGGCGAACGCCGCGCCGCCGCTTACCTCAAGGCGCAGGGGCTTGCCATTGTAGCGAACAACATCCGCAGCCGTTACGGCGAAATCGACCTCATCGCCCGCGATGGCGCGGTGCTGGTCTTCGTCGAAGTGCGCTCGCGGCGCGCGGGCAGCCAGGTCAGCGCCGCCGCCAGCATTACCCCCGCGAAACAGGCAAAAATCCGCAAGACGGCGCTCGCGTATTTGCAGCAACACCACCCGCAGCCGCCCGATTGCCGCTTCGATGCCGTCTGTATTGACGGCGCGCAAATCACGTGGCTCAAAGGCATTTTCTGAAAGACTTGCAGGCGCGGTGACGATTTGCTACGGTACGAATCGCCCATTAACCCAAGCAGAAAGGAGTGGATGATGAACTACAACATCACCGGCAAACATCTCGACATTAGCGATGCAGTTCGGAGTTATGTAGAAGAAAAACTCGGCAAGCTGGAAATGCAGCAAATTACCAGCACGCAAATCACCCTGCGCGCCGAAAACCATCTGAAAATTGCCGAAGCGACGCTGCACCTCGCCTCCGGCAAAACCATCCACGGCGACGCCGCGCATGAAGATATGTACGCCGCCATAGATTTGTTGGCAGACGTGCTGGACAAGCAGATTCGCAAGCACAAGGAAAAAATCAGCGAGCATCGCTAATATCAAAAAACCCCGCTGCGGCGGGGTTTTATACTTTCTCATCCCTGATGTAGCAATAAAGCGGATGAGGAGAACAAACAATTTTATGACAGGTGATCTTTAATATACTTCTACAAAGATTTGACCATTATTCATCTCGGTTATTTGTACATTAACAACTTTATGGTTGCTTAATATGGCTTCGCCATAATGAACATTTTTTTG
>NZ_CALJAH010000396.1 GCF_938028185.1 uncultured Cardiobacterium sp.
CCGGGTCGTTACCGGCGTGCGAGGCGACGCCGTGGTAGGTGATGATGAAGGTGGCGTTGCCTTTGCGGCGGTTCACCAGCGAGCCGTCGGCGCGCGCCGATTCGCAGACCAGCACGCGGTCGGCTTTTTTCGCCTCTGCCAGCAGCCACGGGTCGGAGTGAATGGAGCCGATTTCTTCGTCCGGGTTGTGCAGTACGCCGATGGAGAGTTTGTCGCGCACCGCCGGGTCCAGTTCGGAGAGCGCGGCGTAGATGGCGATGACGCCGTTTTTCATGTCGGCAACACCGGGGCCGTAGGCGCGGTCGCCTTCTACCTTGAACGGGCGCGCGGCGGCGGTGCCTTCGGGGAAGACGGTGTCAATGTGACCAACGAGCAGCACGTCGTAGTGGTCGGGATTCTCGCGGTTGGTGATGAGCAGGCCGGGGCCGACTTCGTCATGCAGGTGTTGGCGCTTGATGTGCCAGCCGCCGAGCGCGGTGTATTTTTCGGTGAGCATATCGGCGATTTTGCCAACGCCGGCGGGCTGGTAACTGCCGCAGTCGGTGTTGATGAAGGGTTTTAAGTGTTCTAAAAAGGTTTCTTTTTTCATGACTTTGCTCCTAAACGATGATTTGCATGACGAACAAGGCGAGCAGGGCGTTGATAATGGAGATCAGCACCATCACCGGGATATATTTGCCGGGGGTGCCGACGACGCCGAGCAGTCGCCCGATGTATTGCACCTGCGAGCCCATGAGGTACATCGCCGGGGCGATAACGGCGATGTCGTGCAGGCTGAGGGTTCCGGCGGCAAACAGACTGGAGGCGACGCCGACACCGCCGCCCATCGACAACCAGGCAGCGAGCAGCACCATCAGTGCTTCGCCGGGCAGGCCAAAGATTTTCATCACCGGGCCGCAGACCGTGCCGATCAGGTCGAGAATGCCGGTGAGTTTGAGGACGTAGATGAGGATAAAGGCCATCAGCACGTTGGGCAGCATACTGCCGGTGGCGATGCCCCAGCCGCGCTTGACGCCGCTGACGAAGACATCGGTAATCATCTGTTTTTCTTGTACATCGCTCATGGTTGCGCTCCTTCCTTGCCGACGGTGAGGCGGAGGTAGAGCCGCATCAGGTTCGCGCCGACGAATTTGAAGATGAAGATGACGCCGAGGCAAATACCAACGCTGGCAGGGACTTTCGCCGCATCACCGCCCGCCACCGCTGCGGCAGTCAGGCCGAGCAGCGCCGTGCCGGTGGAGAGGAAATTGGTAATCGGCGCGCCCGCGCTGAACTGGAACATCGCAAAAATATCGCGTTCCTGCGCGGTCAGCTTGCCCTCGTCGTAGAGCGCGCGGGTCAGCGCCGCGCCCGCATCGGTGCTTTGGAAACTGGCAATCATCG
>NZ_CALJAH010000397.1 GCF_938028185.1 uncultured Cardiobacterium sp.
CCTTCTCCGCCTGATAGAGCCAGCGCGCCTGCTGCAATGCCTGATTGCTGCTGATACTGGCGGGTTTGTCGAGCAGGAGTACGCCGTCAATTTTTTTGCGTTTGCGCGTCATGGTTGTGGTCACCGCGTATGAATGCAGTCAATGCGTTGAAAAACGTCTGCGCTTCGGCGGCATCATGGGATTGGCCGTTAACCAGAAGATGCGCATCCTGAATGCTGATATCGAGTGCGTAGCCTTTGTCATCCGCAATGATTGCCGGATTGCCGGTAATAAATTTCAGCGGAATAATACTGGTCTTGGGGTTATCGGTAAACCATTCCTTGTTGGCGCGGAAAGTCAGAGTGCTGCCCTGGAAAGTGGATATTATGGATTTGGCATTATCCATTTTCAGGTTATCAAGTGTCTTTTTGTCTTTAATATGCTCGGCAATCTGGATGCCAAAATGAATGTTTTTATCACCGCTATCCATAGAAAGTTGATATTTTGCGATGAGGTCGCGCATCAACAAATCCTGATAGAGCCGCAATCCCAATCCCATGACCATAAGATCCGGTTTGTTGTTCGTGTCGTCAATGCTGTCTATGAATACCGTCAGCGCCTTGATGGTATCTTCACTCACATTGTGCAGCGATACCTTTGCTTCAAGGTGATCGGGAATAAGCGGGAATTGTTCGGCCAGCCGCGATTTTAATTTGCCGTCAATGGTAAAGTGGGCATCAAAATGCCCCAGCAAATCGTAACTTTCGCCTTCCTGCGCTATGCCCAAAATCACCGAACTGTCATGAAAAACGGTATCTGCGGTGCCATCGGGGTTGGTCATGCGCGCGCCGGCAAAATGAATCTTGGCATTGGCCCGTGTTTTTTTGCCACCCACTGTAATGTTGCCCAAGGTCATTTGCGGTTTTTCCAGGATAAACTCACTCTTGTTGGCAAACTGCGCGTGGATTTTGTCCACAGAAAGCGAGAGTTTATTATCCTGCACATCCAGTTGGAATTGCCAGGGCAGTAGGGTCAAGGTGTCGTCATGGCCACCATTGAAAGTGGCATCCCAGTGCATATTGCGCGGAAATGTTTTTTCCGCACCACTGATCACAATTGTGCCGCCCTGGAAAAACACTTTGCCATTTTGTTGTGGCGGCAGCGTTTGTGTCCATAGCAATTGCCGTTTCCAATTAACACGCAAATCGCCCTCCGGCCAGGATTTGTCTTCATCCACGATACGGATACGGGCAAGATCCTGTCCGGTTTTTATCAATGGTGCATGAGTAATGACGAGTAAATAGCGGGAAGAATCTTTTTCCATATCCACGCGCAATGTCGCCGTGGATGTCGCATAGCCACGCTGATAATCCTCCAACGTCAATTTGATGTCCGAAAATTCCGGTATTTCCAGCGGGGCAACGCCTTGTTGTACTTTGCTCCGCAATTCTTGCTCAACCAGGATTCCGGTCAGCCACGGCGACGCCGCGAATCCGCCGAGCAGCAAAATCATGGCGGCTATCAACCCTTTTTTCATGATGTAAACTCCGTAGAAAAACAGCGCGCATTTTAGCGAAGCCGCCACGACCGCGCCGCAGGTTTGTGTGACGTCCCGATCTGCCCCGCTTTGCGAGGCGCCGAATGGCAAACTGCCCTGAATCCCGTGCGAGGCACCGCTTCGCCATACTGGACTTTGTGAGGATGGCTATACATGAACCGGTGCCCGCATCTATTAACCCCACCCCAACCCTCCCCCAAGGAGGAGGGGGCATATCGGTGGATGGCTACAAAGCACGCGCATAAAGAAACCCGCCATCAGGCGGGTTTCTTTCGTATGAACAGAGAGTTATTGGAACATTCCCTGCGCGGCGAGGCGGGCGACGGTTTCCTGCCAGTGTTGTTCAAGGCTGGTGTCGTCTTTGGCTTCAAGGCAGGCTTTCAGCGCTTCCAGGTGCAGCGGCAGGGTGGCGATGCGTTCGGCGAGCTGTTCCGGCAGGCCGAGGTTTTGCCAGGCTGCCTTGTCGCGCGGGCGGCTTTGTCCGTGCTGGTAGTGCGCGGTCGATAGCAGCGCGGTGATGCGGTGTTGCAGGGGGGTAACCGCTGCTTCGAGGTCGTCATCACTGCCACCGTGGCGGGCGAGGGTTTCGATGCTGCGCTCCAGGTGGTCGCGGATGCGCAGTTGCAGTTCGTCTTGCAGGGTGGCGGGGACGCGGTTGTCCTGGCTTTCCAGCTCGCGCCAGAGGGCGTCTGCGCCGCTTACTTCGCGCGCGATGGTGTAGTGATTCACCAGCGCCGGGATGCTGCCGCTCGCCTGGCTGGCGCGCCAGGTGCCAGCGATGCCGAGGCGGTTCACCAGGTCGTTGGTCATCCAGGTGCTGGTGATTTCGCGGTGCAGACGGTGCGTGCCCATGTATTTGCCGTATTTTTCGGCGAGTTGCGCCGGGAAGTAGTGGCGCAGGTTTTGTTGGTGGTACGGCGCATCCGGCAAGGGGGATTCCAGCAGGTGGTCGTAGAGCCACATTTTTGTGTAGG
Source organism: uncultured Cardiobacterium sp. (assembly GCF_938028185.1). Lineage (GTDB taxonomy): Bacteria > Pseudomonadota > Gammaproteobacteria > Cardiobacteriales > Cardiobacteriaceae > Cardiobacterium. Next base: position 2,513 of record NZ_CALJAH010000397.1, read on the forward strand.
CGAGCAGTACCGCCAGTTCGGGCGCGGTGAGGTTGTCGCTGGCGTCGCGGCGTTTGCCGAGGCTGGCGTCGTCCGGCAGGTGTTCGATGGCGCGGTCGAGGCGCTCTTCGGCTTCGAGCTGCTGCATCAGCCGGGCGTAGTCGTCGAGGTTTTCGCGGCGGGAGAGGGCGAGGCTGATGGTTTGCGGCTGGAGGTAGTTCTGCCGCAGGACGTGCGCGGCGACGCTGTCGGTCATCTCATGTAGCAGCGCGTTGCGCGCGGCGTGATCGAGTTCACCTGCCTCAATGGCTTGATTAAGCAGGATTTTGATGTTGACTTCGTGGTCGGAGCAGTTGACGCCGCCGGAGTTGTCGATGGCGTCGGTGTTGAGGCGGACGCCGTTTTGTGCGGCTTCGATGCGCCCGCGCTGGGTCATGCCGAGGTTGCCGCCTTCGCCGATGATTTTCGCGCGCACGTCGCGCCCGTTGATGCGCAGCGCGTCGTTGGCGCGGTCGCCGACTTGGGCGTTGGTCTCGTCGCTTGCCTTGATGTAGGTGCCGATGCCGCCGTTCCAGATGAGGTCCACCGGTGCTTTCAGCAGGCGGCTGATGAGTTCGGTCGGCGTCAGGCGGTCTTCGCTGATGTCAAACGCGGCCTTCATTTCCGGGGTGATGGCGATGGTTTTGTCGCTGCGGGCGAAGACGCCGCCGCCTTTGCTGATGAGGGCGGCGTTGTAGTCCGCCCAGCTGGAGCGCGGCAGGCGGAACAGCCGTTCGCGTTCGGCAAGGCTCGTCGCCGGGTCGGGGTTGGGGTCGATGAAGATGTGCAGGTGGTTGAAGGCGGCGAGCAGTTTGGTGTTTGCCGAGAGCAGCATTCCGTTGCCGAAGACGTCGCCGCTCATGTCGCCGATGCCGACGGCGGTGAAGGTGTCGTCTTTCTGGATGTTTTTGCCGAGCAGGCGGAAGTGGCGCTTCACCGATTCCCACGCGCCGCGCGCGGTGATGCCGATGCCTTTGTGGTCGTAGCCTGCCGAGCCGCCGGAGGCGAAGGCGTCGCCGAGCCAGAAGTGGTATTCGGCGGCGATGCTGTTGGCGATGTCGGAGAATTTGGCGGTGCCTTTATCGGCGGCGACGACGAGATAGGGATCGTCTTCGTCGTGGCGGACGGTGTCGGCGGGCGGGACGATTTTGCCATCGACGAGGTTGTCGGTGAGGTCAAGCAGGCCGCGGATGAAGGTGCGGTAGCAGTTTTTGCCCGCCTCCAGATAGGCATCGCGGTCGGCAGGCGCTTTTTTGACGACGAAGCCGCCTTTGGAGCCGACCGGGACGATGATGGCGTTTTTCACCATTTGCGCCTTGACGAGGCCGAGGACTTCGGTGCGGAAGTCGCCGTGGCGGTCTGACCAGCGCAGGCCGCCGCGTGCCACTTTGCCGCCGCGCAAATGCACGCCTTCCACTTCCGGCGCGTAAACCCAGATTTCGTAGAGCGGTTTGGGTTTGGGCAGGTTGGGGATGTCGCGCGCGGCGAATTTGAAGGAAAGGCGGTTTTTCGGCCTGCCGTCGGCGCCTTTTTGGTAGTAGTTGGTGCGCACCAAGGCGTTCAGGAGGTCGCTGTACCAGCGCAGGATGGCTTCGTGTTCGCCGCTTTTGATTTGTTGCAGCCGGTTTTGCAGTTCGGTGAGCGCGGCAGCGGCGCGGTTGGCATCATTGTTGCCCGGCTGCATTTTCGCGTGGAAGGCGGCAATGAAGGCGAGGGTGGCGTCGGGGTTGTTATTGAGCGCGGCGCGGATTTGTTCGTAGCTGTAGGGCGCGCCCGCCTGTATCAGGTATTTGCCGAGCGCGCGCAATACGGCGATTTCGCGGATGTCGCAACCGTGCGCGCTGACGTAGCCGTTGAGGTCGTCGTCTTCACTCGCACCTGTCCAGACGCTGATGAAGGCTTTGACGATGTTGTCAAAATGGCTGTCCGGGGCGTCACCCGGCTGGAAGTCGTTAAGTGCGCTGTCGATGTCGTAGCGTTGCAGCCAGTAGTTGTCGCCGAGGCTGTAGTCGTGCAGGGCGAGCGCGGGCAGGGCGAGGTTTTTCAGGATTTGGGCGACGGTCAGGAAGTAGGCGATGCGCTCGTCTGTGCCGTAGATGCAGAGGCGCAGGCCGTCTTCTCCCTCATCGTCGTGCCAGAGTTGTACGGCAAGCGGTTTGTTTTCATCCAGACTGGCGAGCAGTTTGGTATCGGTCACGCCCTGCTGCGGCGTGTTTTCTTCGCGGTAGGCGAAGCTGAGGATGTCGTCAAAGCGGGCGAGTGCTTCTTTGCCTGCGGCTTTCAGTTGTGCGTGATACTGCGTGTTCCATTCGGCAAATGCTTGCAGTCGTGCGTCGATGCCGGTTTTTTGGCTTTTTCCCATGTTGCTGCTCCCGTGTTTTTTCAAGCGATAGCGGTTTGTAACCTTGGGTGAATTTTAGCATGGCAGCGTTGTTTTTTGTGGACAGGGAAACGGTTTCGCGCAGTTTTCACCGTGAAATGCACAGCGGCGGGCGTCAGCGCAGCCAGCCGCTCTCTTTCAGCCAGGCGGCAAAGTCGCGGGTGAAGGCTTCGTATCCGGCGGCGTTGGGGTGTACTTGGTCGGATTTGAGCGCGTCGTTGCCGAGGATTTTTGCCCAGCCGTCGGCGTAGTAGGGGATGTTTTCCGCCTGGGCGAGGTCGGCGTAGAGTTTGTGGTCGCCGGGGTAGCCCAGCGCCGCGCCGACGCCGACGCCCGGCACGCCGACGAGGATGGTTTCTGCGCCAGCCGTTTTGCAGGCCTGGATGATGGCGCGGATGTTGGCGCGGGTTTCGTTTTCCGGCAGGCGGCGGAGGAAGTCGTTACCGCCGATGCTGATGATGACGAGGCGCGGCGCGTGCGCGCGCAACAGTTCCGGCAGGCGGGCAAGTGCTTGTGCGCTGGTGTCGCCGCTGATGCCGCCGTTGGTGATGTTCCAGCCGCTGATGGCGGCGAGGCGGGTGGGGTAGGATTCGGACGGATTCGCGCCCTGGCCGTAGGTGAGCGAGTCGCCAAGGGCGAGAACGGCGCTGCCGCGCGGCAGGGCGGCGTGTTTGGCGGTTTTTTTGCCGCAGGCGGCAAGTGCGGCGGCGGCGAGGAGGAGGAATAGGCGGCGGTTCATAGCTCTTGTGTGCGATGGGGGTGGCAGGGGATTTATAGCGGCTGTGCGTGCTGGACGAGGAGGCTCAGGCGTTCGTCGCCGTAGAAGCGGTTTACTTGCAGTTCGTAGGCGATGCGCAGCCGGGTGCCGGGGCGGTAGTCGGCGGTGTGGAAGAACCACGAGGCGCTGTAGGTGTTGCCGCTGTGTATTTCGCGCAGGACGAGGCGGGTATGCGCGCTGCCAAGCAGGCGGCAGTCCAGCACTTCAAAGGGGTTGGCGAATACTGGCACGGGCAGCGCCGCGCCCCAGGGTTCGAGTTGTTCGAGGTAGCGCGCCCAGTCGAGGTTGAGGAGCGCGGCAGGCAGTTCGCCGTCGATGTACACGGGTTCGGGCGGGATGGTCGCGCCGTAGGTGTCTAGGAAGGCGCGGTTGATGGCGTCGATCAGCGCCGGGTAGTGTTCGCGTTTGACGCTGAGGCCGGCGGCAGCGGCGTGGCCGCCGTAGCGCAGGGTGTCGGCGGGCAGGCGGCGGGCGGCGTTGTGCAGCAGTTCGTGCAGGGGTACGGCGCTGACGGAGCGCAGCGAGGCCTTGATCCAGCCGTTTTCGCCGCTGTCGGTGGCGACCAGCGCCGGGCGGGCGAAGCGGCTTTTGAGGCGGGCGGCGATGATGCCAATGATGCCTTCGTGCCAGCCGGGGTTGTAGGCGGCGGCCAGCGGCAGTACGGGCGAGATTTGTTGTGCGGCTTCTTGGACGGCTTCGTTTTCCAGCGCTTTGCGGTCGCGGTTTTTTTCGTCGCTTTCTTGGGCGTAGTCTTGTGCGGTTTGCCAGTCTTCGGCGAGCAGCAGCGCGACGCCGTCGCTCATGTCGCCGAGGCGGCCCAGCGCGTTCAGGCGCGGTGCGACGGTATAGGCGATGTCTTGTGCGCCGAGGTGGGCGGGGTTCTGGTTGGCTACTGCCAGCAGGGCGCGGATGCCGGTGTTGCCCTGGCCGCCCCTGATGCGGGCGAGGCCGTGGTTGACGAGGATGCGGTTGTTGTAGTCGAGCGGGACGAGGTCGGCGATGGTGCCGAGGGCAACGAGGTCGAGGTGGTCGGTGAGGCGCAGTTGTTCCGGCCAGCGGCCTTGCGCGCGCAGGTGTTGGCGCAGCGCGAGGAGGAGGTAGAAGGCGACGCCGACGCCGGCGAGGTTTTTGCCGGGGAAGGTGCTGTCGTGGCGGTTGGGGTTCACCACGGCGATGGCGTCGGGCAGGGTGTCGCCGGGGAGGTGGTGGTCAGTAATCAGGGTGTCGATGCCGCGCGCGCGGGCGGCGGCGACGGCTTCGTGGCTGCTGGTGCCGTTATCGACGGTGAGGATGAGGCCGGGCGTGCGTGGCAGCGCGGCGAGTCCGGCGAGGCTGAAGCCGTAGCCGTGGGCGCTGCGGTTGGGGATGAACCAGTCCACGTTGGCACCGAGTTGGCGCAGGACGCGCACGGTGAGGGCGGTGGCGGTGGCGCCATCGACGTCGTAGTCGCCGTAAACGAGGACGGGGTCGCCGGTGGCAAGGGCGCGGTCAAGGCGGGCGAGGGCAGGGGCGATGTCGGGCAGGTTGTCCGGCGGCAGCAGGTGTTGCAGGCGTTTTTCGATTTCGTCGTGGCTGGCAAGGCGGCTGGCGTAGATGTTTTTGACCAGCGGGTGCCAGTCAGCAGGCAGGGTGGCGGCGTTGATGCGCGCGGGGCGGGGGGTGATCACGGGGTGTTGGTGTGTGCGGATGCTGTGGGGCAGGGCGGGATGGTTTACATACACCAAGAGCGCTCAGGTGTATGTAGATGGTTTGGGGTTGGCGAATCGGTAGCGAGGTATGCGGATTAACCCCACCCCAGCCCTCCCCCACAGGGGGAGGGAGCCGTCCGGTGGTTTTCGGGCTTTTGTTTCCGGCACAGGCAGGGGCGCTCGGTGTTTATTCGATGTTTTCGACGCGGATGCGTTTGACGGCGCCGGAGACGGCTGGCAGGGCGGCGAGTTGTTCGCAGGCGCGGTTCATTTGTGCTTCGCTGACGGTTTCGGTGAGCAGTACCAGCGGGATGTGGTCGTTGTGTTTGCGGTGGTTTTTTTGGCTGACGGAGTTGATGGAGATGTGGTTGTCGGCCAGTATTCGCGTGATGTCCGCCAGTACTCCCGCGCGGTCTTCGACGGTGAGGCGCAGGTAGTAGGCGCTGCGGAAGGCGTCGGCGGGCAGTACCGGCAGGCTGTTGCGGTCGTGCACTTCGCTGTAGCCAAATTCGGCGAGGCGGTCTTCGCCCTTGAGGTTGAGTTCGCGCACGACGTCAATGAGGTCGGCGACGACTGCCGAGGCGGTCGGCAGTTTGCCCGCACCGGGGCCGTAGTAGAGGCTGTTGCCGACGGCGTTGCCTTGTACTTGCACGGCGTTCATTACGCCGTTGACGCTGGCTATCAGCGCGTTTTGCGGGACGAGGGTGGGATGGACGCGGATTTCGACGCCGTTGTCGCGGCGCACGGCAAGCCCCAGGTGTTTGATGCTGTAGCCGAGTTCGGCAGCGTCCTGGATGTCGTCCGGGGTGAGTGAATCTATGCCTTCGATGTGGACGCTGTCGAACTGGAGCGGGATGCCGAAGGCGAGCGAGGCGAGGATGGTGATTTTGTGGGCGGCGTCGGTGCCGTTGATGTCAAACGACGGGTCGGCTTCGGCGTAGCCCAAGGCTTGCGCTTCTTTGAGGACGTCGGCGAAGTCGCGGCCTTTTTGTGCCATTTCGGTGAGGATGTAGTTGCTGGTGCCGTTGATGATGCCGGCGACGCGCTTGACTTCGTTGCCGCTCATGCCTTCGCGCAGTACTTTGATGACGGGGATGCCTCCGGCGACGGCGGCCTCGAAGGTGAGTTCCAGTCCTTTTTCGCGCGCCAGGGCGAAGAGGGCGTCGCCGTGTTTGGCGATGAGTGCCTTGTTGGCGGTGATGACGTGTTTGCCGTGTTTCAGCGCGGTTTCTATCAGTTCGCGCGCCGGGTGTTCGCCGCCGGCAAGTTCGATGATGATGTCTATCGCCGGGTCGCGGGCGAGTGCCATCGCGTCGGTGGTGCAGCTGAAGGGCAGGGCGGCGGTGTCGGTGTTGCCCCAGTTGCGACGGGCGACGCTTTTGACGTGCAGGTGGTAGCCGCAACGGCGCTCGATTTCGCGCGCGTTTTTGTGCAGGACTTCGACGACTCCCTGTCCGACGGTTCCGTATCCGATGATGCCGATGGCGACGTTTTTCACTGGTTTTCCTGTGGGTTGGTTAAGGTTATGAGAGGCGGCAAGTATAGTGTGGCGGCAAGGGCTGTCAATACGGGCAGGGGCGGTGTTCGAGGCGTACGCCGTCGCGGGCGATGGCGATCGGCTGGTGTTGCGCGGGCGGCTGGTCGGCCAGTGCGAGGATGCAGTCGCCGAGGCCGCTGCCGCTGATTTTTACCGCGTGGGCGTGCGGGCGGGCGGCGGCGAGGTGGGCGGCCTGGGTGTCGTCGCAGACGCCGAGGGCGTTTAGCAGTTCCTGGTAGTCGTTGAGGCTCTGGTAGTAGTCCGCCCAGTCGCCGCGTGTGGCGGCGGCGATGCTGCGCGCGCTGCCCGCGCCCATGCGGTCGTAGAGGTGCTGGTAGTAGTCGGGGTCGATGGCGGCGTGGGCGGCGATGCGGGCGAGGACTTCGGCGGTCGGGGTTTTGTAGCCCGCGTAGCGCAGGCTGAGGCCGGTGGGCGGTGCGGGTAGTGGTTCGATGCGGGTGAAGGGGCGGTTCTGGTAGGCGATGAGGCCACCGGCGAGCGAGGCGGCGAGGTCGGCGCCGCTGCCGCGTTGTTGGACGGTGAGGATGGTGCGGTAGGCGGCGCGGTGCAGCGCGAGCAGGTCGGGGTTTTGGCCGCGCAGGCGGTAGAGCAGGGCGGTGATGGCGGCGGTGACGGCAGCGGAGCTGCCGAGGCCGAGGGTGGGGTCAATGTCGCTGTCGATGGTGAGGTTGAGGCCGCCTGCGGGCGGGGTTTGGCGCAGTGCGGCGATGATGTAGCGCAGTTTGGGGTGGTCGGTGAGGTGGGCGAGGTCGGTGCGGTGTTCGCCGAGGGCGCTCTGGATGTGGATTTGCCGGTCGGTGCGCGGGGTGAGGTGGATGCGGACGCGCTGGTCGATGGCGCAGACGATGGCGGGCGCGCCGTAAACGACGGCGTGTTCGCCGGTAATCATGATGCTGCCGGGGGCGCTGGCGGTCAGGGTTTGGGTCATGGTTGCTCCGTGCGGGGGTGAGGCGGGAATTGTAGCGGATGTTGTGTAGCGCGGCGAAAGGGGCGGTGGCGTTATATAGCCATCCACCGAAAGCCTCATACTGTGTTGCGTCGCCTGACCGGGCACCCTAAAAAATGGCGAAGCCATTTTTTAGGGAAACCCGCGCCGTACAAATGCGTACTGTCTTCGGCGACGCGCCTTGTCTGAAACTTTCGGTGAACGGCTATAATCGGCTTCCTTTCTTTTGTCAGGAGTGTTTTATGTTCTGCAAGTCTGCTGTTGCCGCCGCGTTGGCGGGTTTGGCCGTGGTTGCGGTTGCCGCGCCGTCACCGGTGATCAGTCCGAATTTCGGCATGGCGCAATATGATGTGGTCAGGCGCGAGGGCAAGGTCGCGCTGGATGGCAAGGTCGATGAGGCGGTGTGGGCGGAGGTGCCTGCGCTTGCCGGAGCGTTTCATTTTCCCTGGGCGCCGCAGGAGGCGCCAGCGACGGTGTTCCGCGCGTTCAGCGATGGCGAGGATTTTTATTTTTCGTTCGTGGTCAAGGACAAGCAGGTGCTGGCGGCGGAGCAATGGCAGGATGAAAGCACGGTCGATGGCGAGGATCGGGTCGAGTTGTTCTTCGCCGGTGCGCTGGTCGATCGCCCCGGCGAGAATGGCATGGAGCGTTATTATGCGATTGAGGTCGATGCGAAGGGGCGGGTGCATGATTATGCCATCGCCTATTACCGCCAGTTTGACAGCGACTGGGCGCTCACCGGGCTGGAGTCAAAGGCGGTGCTGACCGGCGATGGCTATAGTGTCGAGGGCAAGATTCCGCTGAAGGTCTTGCAGGATTTGCATCTGCTGCGCGACGGTCTGATGCGCACCGGTGTGTTCCGTGCGGAGTTTTCGCCGTCCGGTGGCACGGAGCCGCGTGCGGAGTGGATTTCCTGGGTCAATCCGAATACGCCGCAGCCGGATTTTCACGTTGATAGTGCGTTTGGCGTGTTCCGCTTTTTGCCGTAAGCGGCAGGCATCAAAAAACCGGGTGTTGTGACCCGGTTTTTTTTTTGTGCGCACGGCGGCAGTCAGGCGGGCGCGGCGGCAAGGTTTTTGATGGCGATGATGTGGGTGTTGTCGGCGGTGGCGCGGATGCTGTGGCTTTGCCACGGCTCAAGGGTGATGATGCGGTCGGGTGTCATCGCCGCGCTTTCACCGTTGCTGCGGATTTCCGCGCTGCCGCTCAGGGTAATGAGGACGATGGCCGCGCCGTTCTGGTAGGGCGGGATTTCGTTGCCCGCGCGCAGGCGCAGCTCAACGATTTCTTTTTGGGCGTCGCTGGCGAGGATGCCGCCCAGCGGGCCGCTGTGGTGCAAGAGCAAGGTTTGCATGGTTTCTGGTTTGGTTGGGGTTTTCGGTGTGGCGGGGTTGCAGCAGCGTTTGGGTAACGATGGGTGCCTCAATCGCAGGGCTGTTGGTTTGGTTTTTGTGATGGCATCAAGACCGCTACCCCCACCCTAACCCTCCCCCGGGCCCCACGCAAAATGCGTCCGCATTTTGCGTGGGTACCCGCCCGCTGCGGGCTTCGCCCTGCGGGGGAGGGGGATTTTTCAATTGTAAACAGCTCTTAGTCTGGCAGGTTGAGCAGCAGTTCGATCAGTTCGGGTGAACCGGCGACGTGCAGCAGTTCTTGCGGGTTGAGGTATTTCAGCGCCTCGGCGTAGTGCGCCGCTTCTTGCAGTTTGGCTTTGGCGGTGATGTGCAGCAGCCGTTCTTTGGTGTTTTGCGGGGCGTCGAGGTCGAGCGCGGCGATGTGCTGTGCGGCGAGGTCGCGGTTGCGCCCCAGTTCGGTGATGTGCTGGTTGCGGCAGGCGGCAAAGGGGGCGCTGTCGGCGGCGGCTGTGGTTTCAATCGCAGGCGGCGTGATTTCTTCGGGGATGAGCAGTACCCGCTTTTTCGCCAGCCATTTGCCAAGCCCGATGTTGCCGCTGTGGCGCGACAGCCACGGCGAGAGGAAGAGGCCGATGATGATGGGCGAGAGCCAGATGATTTGGTTCGGCGCCTGCCAGATGAGGCCGGCGAGCATGATGGCGGCGATGATGACGTAGATGAGGTTGCGTTTGAGCGCGTCTTTCCACGGCATCAGCGCACCGGCGCGGTTTTGTGTGCGCCAGCCGCTGTCGCGGCCAAGGAAGATGTCGATAACGTGGCGGGTCTGGATGAGCATCAGCAGCGGCGCGTAGAGGGTGGAGACGATGAGCTCCACGATGAAGCCTTTGCAGACGGTGAGGCCGCCGCCGAAGGCACGCCGCTTTTTGTTGGAGAGCATGATGCGCAGCCAGCCGACAAATTTTGGCAACAGCAGCAGGCTGATGGCGGCGAAGAAGAGCCAGAGCATCCGCTCGGGGTCGAAGGTCGGCCAGTCGGGGAAGAGTTGGCGCGCGCTGGTGAAGTATTTGGGTTTGGTGAACAGGGTTTGCGCGGTGATGCCGGTGCCGACGATGAGCATGGTCAGCCAGATGGGGCTCATGATGTAGCTGGCGATGCCGATGAGGAAGTGGATGCGGCTCGGCCAGCGCAGGCCTTTGGCGCCGATGATGCCGAGGTGTTGCATATTGCCCTGCGCCCAGCGGCGTTCACGGCCAACGAGGTCGTCCAGCGTTGGCGGCAGGCCTTCGTAGCTGCCGCCAAGGTCGGGGTCCATGCGCACGTCCCAGCCCGCGCGGCGCAGCAGGGCGGCTTCGACGAAGTCGTGGCTCATGATGTGGCCGCCGATGGGGTTGCGTCCGCGCAGGATGGGCAGGCCGCAGCTTTCGGCGAAGGCGTGGACGCGGATGATGGCGTTGTGTCCCCAGTAGTTGCCGTCTTCGCCTTGCCAGGCGGCGACGCCACGGGCGACGATGGGGCCGTAGAGGGCGCCCGCGAACTGGATGGCGCGCGCCAGCAGTGATTCGCCGCCGATGAGGCGCGGCATGGTTTGCAGGAGGCCGAGGCGCGGTTCGGCATCCATGCGTGCGACCATTTCGGTGAGGGTGGCGGCTTCCATCAGGCTGTCGGCATCAAGCATGACCATGTAGGCGTAGCGGCCACCCCAGCGGCGCACGAAGTTTTCGACGTTGCCGGATTTGCGGCCAACGTTTTGCGCGCGGCGGCGGTACCAGACGGGGATGGGCGAGCGTTCGCGCAGGATGTGCAATGCCCGCGTTTCGCCGAGCCAGGCGTCGGGTTTTTGTGTGTCGGAGATGATGAAGATTTCGCAGCGCTCCGCAATGGCGGTCTGGCTGATTTGTTGTGCCATCGCCAATAGTGCGGCGTGGGTCATCGCCGGGTCTTCGCCGTAAACGGGCATGACCAGCGCCACTTTGCCGCCGTCCGGGTCAAGCGCGGCCTTGTGGCGGCGCAGCGGCAGGAAGCCGGCGAGGCAGGCGGTGGTGGAGAAGGCGACCCAGTAGAAGGTGAGCGCGAAGAAGACGAGCAGGATGTATTGCAGCAGGGTACTGCGCCCGTCGCCAAAGGCCTTGAGCATATGCCAACTGCCGAGGGTGCCGATGGCGAGTGCGCCGCCAAAGGCGATGAGGCGGGCAAGGTGGGTGCGCAGCGGGGTGTACACCGGCGGGCGTCCGGGTGCCTTGCGCAGCGACTGGACGCGCATGTTCAGCGGCGCGGCAGGCGGGACGGCGGGAAGGTTGGCGCTCATAAGGGTACCCAGCGGTAGTACCAGCTTTCGGTGACGGGGACGTCTTTGCCGTCGGTGAGGCGCAGTTGCAGCTCGGCCATGGTGTTGTTTTTCGGACGGTAGTCGAAGGCGGCGCGCAGTTTGCCCGCTTCCGGCAGGCGGACGAGGTGGGCGCCGCTGATTTCGCCGACGCTGGCGTTGGTGCTGAGTTTGAGGGTGTCCGGGTCAAGCGGGGTGGTGCCTTCGGGCATGGTGAAGTCCACGGTGAAGGTGAACAGTTCGGGGTTGTTCACCGCCGCACCGCTGCGGGTGCCGCTGATGCGGGCGCGACCGGAGAATTCGGGGCCGGTTTGCGACCAGGTGAGGTCGTAGGCGAAGTCGTGCCGTTGTCCGGCCTTGAGCGGCTCTGCCGGGCTCCAGAAGGCAATGATGTTGTCGTTGAATTCGTTGGTTACGGGGATTTCGACGAGTGAGACGCTGCCCTTGTTCCAGTTGCCGCGCGGTGTGACCCAGGCGGAGGGGCGCTTGTCGTAGCGTGCTTCGGCGTCCTGGAAGTTGTCGAAGGCGCGCGCGCGTTGCAGCAGGCCGAAGCCTTTGGGGTTGTCGTCAATGAAGGCGGAGAATTGCAGCGTCTGCGGGTTGCACAGCGGACGCCACAGGCGGGCTTCGGCGCCGGTGTAGATGGCAAGGCCGTCGTTGTCATGCACCGCGTTGCGGTAATCGTTAATCGCCGCGCGGCGGCTGGGGCTGAAAAAGTACATCGAGGTCAGCGGCGCGATGCCGTAGTGTTCGATGTCCTTGCGCGGGAAGAGGCTGGATTTGATGAGGAAGACGGTTTCCGCGCCGGGGATGATTTCCATCGCGTAGGCGCCGGTGAGCGAGGCGCTTTCCAGCAGCGCTTCGAGGCGGATGCTGCGGTCGTCCGCGCCGGGCTGGTAAATCCAGAATTGGGTGAAGCGCGGAAATTCTTCGCCGTTGGGGCCGCCGGTACCTAGCGCCAAGCCGCGTGCGGAGAGACCGTAGAGGGTGTCGCGGGCGATGGCGCGGAAGTAGCTGGCGCCCTGGAACACGGCAAATTCGTCCAGGTAATCGGGCGAGTTGATGGGGTAGCGCAGGCGGAAGCCCGACCAGCCCAGTCCCTGGCGCATTTCGTCGCTGAAGTCGAGTTTGCTGGCGTCGAACTGGTTGGGGTCGTAGTCAAACAGGGTCGGGTCAAAGGCGATTTCTTCGGCCTTGCCGTTCTTGACGAGGGAGATGCGTACCCGCTCCTTGAAGAAGTGACCGGGCGGCAGCAGGTCAAGCCCGAACTGGGATTTGCCGGACTGGATGGGGTCGGCGCTGCGGCGGAAGCGGATGCCGCGGTACTGGTCGTAACTGAGGTCGGCGTAGGCACCGGCGAGTTTGAAGAGATCCGGTTTGTCCGGGCTTTGCGCGCGCTCCTGCGCGAGGGTGATGACGCGGCCAAAGCTGTGGGTATCGGCTTCGGCTTGTGGCGCGTTTTCCTGGGCAAAGGCTGTTTTGGTCAGGGCAGCGGCGCTGATGACGCCTGCCATGAAGTCCCGTCTGTTCATGTTGGTTGCTCGTGATGTGTGTGGTTTGAGGTTTTCGGGGCGCGAGAGTATAGCATGATTGGTGGATGGTAATCCGCCGCCGCGCGTGTACTGGTGCGGTTTTGCTCGGATTTCAGCCGTTTGCGGGGAACCAGCTCGCGGGTGGCTGGGCGAGCATGGCCTTGAGGTTTTCGCTGCACAGCCAAGCGGTTGTGCCATCGTCAAGGTAGTGCGCGTGGTGATAGGTGTTGTAACCGCCGAGGGTGTAGGGTTTGCCGTCAAGGGTGAGGGTGAGCGGGCGCGGGTTGGGTGGTGCCTTGAGGTCGGCGAGGGGCTGCGGGCTGTGGCAGGTGGCGAGGATGTCCAGCATTTGTTCGGCTCTGCCGGGGCGGACGGGTTTGCCGTCACCCGTCCAGCCGCTGCTGCCGCGCTCAAGGATGATGGCGCTGTCTTTTTGGGTGATGGCGATGCGCTGCACCCGCGCCGGGTCAAGGAAGCGGTCGGCGTGGTCAAGGCGGTAGTCAAGGGTAAGGAAGGTCGCAAGCAGGGCGAGCCAGAGGAGGAGAGAGACGCTGGGCATGGGTTGACGGAATGTCTGGAATGGCGCTGATGCCGGAAGAGGTCGCGCAGCCGCAGCCATTGCCCGTCCCCTCCGCTATTCTGCAAGGGGCGGGGAATGGAAGCGCACGGGTTATTTGACGTTCTTCATCGACTGGAAGAATTCTTCGTTGGTCTTGGTGTTTTTCAGGCGTTCGAGCAAAAATTCGCTCGCTTGCAGTTCGTCCATCGGGTGCAGGATTTTGCGCAGTATCCAGGTTTTTTGCAGGACGTCCGGGTCTATCATCAGCTCTTCGCGGCGCGTGCCGGAGGGGTTGATGTCTATCGCCGGGAAGATGCGTTTTTCGGCGATGCGGCGGTTCAGGTGGATTTCCATGTTGCCGGTGCCCTTGAATTCTTCGTAGATGACTTCGTCCATTTTCGAGCCGGTGTCTATCAGGGCGGTGGCGATGATGGTGAGCGAGCCGGCTTCTTCGGTGTTGCGCGCCGCGCCAAAGAAGCGTTTCGGGCGTTGCAGCGCGCTGGCATCGACGCCGCCGCTCAAGATTTTGCTGGATGCCGGGGTGATGGTGTTGTAGGCACGCGCCAGGCGGGTGATGGAGTCGCAGAGGATGATGACGTCTTTTTTGTGTTCGACCAGACGTTTGGCTTTTTCGATGACCATTTCTGCGACCTGCACGTGGCGCTGCGCAGGTTCGTCAAAGGTGGAGGAGATGACTTCGCCCCTGACGCTGCGCTGCATTTCGGTGACTTCTTCCGGGCGCTCGTCGATGAGGAGGACGATGAGGTAGCATTCGGGGTGGTTGTGGCTGATGGACTGGGCGATGTTTTGCAGCATCACGGTTTTGCCCGCTTTCGGTGGCGAGACGATGAGGCCGCGCTGGCCTTTGCCGATGGGCGCGATGAGGTCAATCATGCGCGGGGTGATGTCTTCGCTGCTGCCGTTGCCGAGCTCCAGTTTGAGCATTTCGTCGGCGTGCAGCGGGGTCAGGTTTTCAAAGGGGATTTTGTGTCTGGCGGCGCCGCGTTCGTCGTAGTTGATGCTGTCGATTTTGGTGAGGGCGAAGTAGCGTTCGTTGTCTTTCGGCGGGCGGATTTTGCCGGTGATGGTGTCGCCGGTGCGCAGGTTGCCGCGGCGGATGAGGCCGGGCGGGACGTAGATGTCGTCCGGGTTGGCCTGGTAGGAGTTCACTTCGGCGCGGAGGAAGCCGTAGCCGTCTTGCAGGAGTTCGAGGGTGCCGTCGCCGCTGATTTCTTCGCCGCCTTTGGCGTGCGCTTTGAGGATGCTGAAGATGAGGTCTTGTTTGCGTTTGCGGGAGATGTCGTCAAGTCCCATGGATTCGGCGAGTTCGAGGATTTCCTGGGAGCTTTTTTGTTTTAGTTCGCTGAGGTTCATACGGTGTGGTGATGGCTGGGAATGTTTGCCCCCGCGTGATGCGGGGGCGGGTGGGTCATGACATATGCGGTTTGGCGAAGTTCAGCAGGTCTTCTTTGCTCGCAAGGCCGATGTGGGTATCGACGTGCGCGCCGTTTTTGAAGAGCAGCAGCGTCGGGATGGAACGGATGCCGTATTGTGCGGCGAGGTCGTTGTTCGCATCAACATCGACCTTGACGATTTTTAGCTTGCCGTCGGTTTCGGCGGCAAGGGCTTCGAGTTCGGGGGCGATGGCCTTGCACGGGCCGCACCAGGTCGCCCAGAAATCGACGATGACGGGTACGCTGGCGCCAATTACTTCGGCCTGAAAGTTGGCCTCGCTGACTGCGATAGGTTTGCTCATGGATAGTCTCCGGTTGGGATGTGTGCGGACGGCGAATCGGCGCTGCGGTATTGCACCGCAGGGGATGGAAGTTAAAGGGGGATTCGCGTCGGCGGGTAAAGAAGAACCGCGCAGGAGGCGCGGCGGGAAAGCGGCGCGCAGTATAGCCGCTTCGCCGCCTGTTTCCTACTGCCGCGCCTAAATGGCGGCGAAAAAAGGGCTTTTCAAGCGCGTGCGCCGTAGCGGGCGCGGTAGGCCTGCATCGCGGGCAGATGGGCGGCGAGCGCGGCATCGCTGCCGATGTATTGCAGCAGGTCATCGAGGGTGACGACAGCGGCGGTGGTGAGTTTTTCCGCGTTGGCAAGGCGGGCAAGGGCGGTGTCGCCGCCATCAACGGTTTCCTGACGGTCAAGCGCGACGACAACCGCGACCGGTTCGGCGGCTGCCGCGCGCAGCACCGTCAGCGATTCGCGGATGGCGGTACCGGCGGTCAGCACGTCGTCGAGAATCAGCACCCGTTTGCCCGCGAGCGGCGCGCCGACCAGCGTGCCGCCTTCGCCGTGGTCTTTCGCTTCCTTGCGGTTGAACGTCCACGGCAGCGACAGCCCATGCTCGGCGTGCAGCACCACCGCCACCGCCGCCACCAGCGGGATGCCCTTGTACGCCGGGCCGTAAAGCGCGTCAAAGGCGATGCCTTCGTCGCGCAGCCGCAGCACGGTCGCCGCATAAGCGCGCGCCATTACCGTCAGCGCCTCGCCCGTGGCAAACGCGCCCGCGTTGAAAAAATACGGGCTTTGCCGCCCCGATTTCAGGGTGAAATCGCCGAATTTCAGCGCCGCCACCGCCAGCGCCGCGCACAAGAAATCTTTTTGATAGACTGCCAGCATCACTTGCCTCAAAAAAATAGTTTCAAAATCATCATGTTTAATGAAAAACCCGCCCGAAGGGGCGGGCTGCAAAAGGCGGATTACATCCTTCTCGCGCCGAAAGAACCCATCACCGGCGTCGGTTCGTCGATACCGGGAATATCGGTGGCGGTGCCCTTGAAGACGCCGCCCACCTGTTCGGCTGCGGGGCCGTAGAACTGCCCCTGCATTTCCACGCCGTTTTTGACGCCGCTGAACGCATTGCCGTTGATGGTACCGCCCAGCGCAATCGGGTTGACGCGGCTGTCGCCATAGACTTCGCCGTCAATCGTTTTTTCGCCGAAATTCACATGAAACGAGGAAAGCCCGGTGCGGAAAGCCGGGTTGGTGCCCATCGCAAAGGTACTGAGGCCAATATAGTAAGTATCACCGTCCGTGGGTACCTTGTCAGCGGGGGTCGCGTCGCCGACGGCAAACACATGGTGCTGTTTCCCGTCAAAATCCGTATGGAAGCCAAAGCGGACATAACTCAGGATATTGCGTCCGTTGGTAACGGTGCGGTTTTTGCCGTCATCGGAGAGCGTGCCGAAATTCTGTGCCTCAAACTCCGGGCGGGCAACGGTAATATTGTGGCCGTTAATGGAGATGACCGAATTGCGGTCGCCGCTGACGCCCACGCGGCGGGCAGTCGTCAAATCATTCCGTTCGGCGGTCAGGGCTGCGCCCGCAATGGCCGGCGACGCGGCAGGTGCCGGGGCGGTGGGAGTGGCGGGCTGGCGTGACGGATTGACATTGCCAGACTGGGCGGACGGGTTCGGGACGGCGGGGGGAGCCTTGGGATCGGCAGGTTGCGCGTCGCTGTCGTCACCGCCGCCACCGCACGCGGAAAGCGACAATGCGGCGGCACAAACACAAGCCATCAGTATGGATTTCTTCATAAAAACATTCCTTTCAAATAAAAAAGCGCCCCTGCGGGCGCGCGCAATTCTAGCGGACTTTCCTCTGTATGGCACCGCCTTTTGCCGCGCCAGGGCGTGTTTGCCATTCAGCCCGTGGCGACGTGTACCGGGGCTCATTCATGCGATACAAACAGGGTTCTGTAGCAAGGCGCAGGGGCTTTGCTTGCATCGCTATACATACACATTGAGCGCTCAGGTGTATGTAAATAAATGGCGCGGGGTACTGCCACGGGCGCCGCGCGCAAGAAATCTTTTTGATAGACTGCCAGCATCAATTACCTCACAAGCACAAAAAAATGTTCAAAATCATCACCTTTAACGCCAACGGCATCCGATCCGCCGCGCGCAAGGGCTTCTTCCAATGGCTCGGCGCGCAGGACGCCGACGCCGTCTGCATCCAGGAAACCAAGGCGCAACTGCCGCAACTGGAAGGCGACAGCACCTATTTTCCGCTCACGCACAACTACTACCACGACGCGGAAAAGAAGGGCTACAGCGGCGTCGCATTGTACCTGAAACACCCGCCGCAACAGGTGCAGCACGGCATCGGCTGGGCGGAAATCGACAGCGAGGGGCGCTATCTGGAGGCGCGTTACCCCGGCTTCGCGCTCATCAGCCTCTATATGCACAGCGGCACCAGCGGCGAAGAGCGTCAGGCGAAAAAAGAAGCCTTCATGGCGAAACTGGCACCGTGGCTGAACGCGCGGGTGGCGGCGGGCGAGCGCCTCATCCTCTGCGGCGACATCAACATCGCCCACACCGAAAAAGACCTGAAAAACTGGAAAGGCAACCTGAAAAACAGCGGCTTCCTGCCGCAGGAGCGCGCCTGGCTGTCCGAGCTGTTCGCAGGCGAATTTCGCGACGCCTTCCGCCTCGTCCACCCCGAACTGGAGCAATACACCTGGTGGAGCCAGCGCGGCAACGCCCGCGCCAACAACGTCGGCTGGCGCATCGACTACCAGATTGTCAGCGCCAACCTCGCCGCGCAGGTGGAAAGCGCCAGCGTTTACACCGGCGAAAACTTCTCCGACCACGCGCCGCTCATCATCACTTACCGCGATTTGCAGGGGTGAACCTTTCCCGCACCGCCATGCCCACCGATTACGCCAGGCGCCTACGCCCGGTCATCCGCCATCTTGAACAGCATTACCGCGAGCCGCTTGACCTCACCGCGCTTGCCGACATGGCGGCGCTGTCGCCTTACCATTTCCACCGCATCTACAAAGCGGTTGTCGGCGAAACGCCTGCTACGACCGTGCGCCGTCTGCGTCTGGAAAACATCGCACGCCAGCTCTTTTACGATGCCAACGCTAACATTACTGCCCTCGCGCTTGAGCACGGCTACGCCAGCTCGCAGGCGCTGGCCAAGGCGTTCCGCGCCCATTTCGGCATCACCGCGAGCGAGCTGCGCGCCTGCCGCGACCTCGCAAGCTATATCGCGACCCTGCAAAACAGCAAAATCGGACACCTGCTGCACAAAACGGGACACGCCGCCCGCCCGGCACAGGGCGATACTGTCGCGGTCATCAACCCACAGGAGCAAACCATGACCAGCGATATGCAAACGACCACCCTCGCGCCATGTACCGTCGCCTACATCCGCGTCGTCGGCGAATACGGCAAGAACTATGCGGCTGCGACCAACCGTCTCTACCAATGGGCGGGCGCGCACGGCTTGGCCGATGGCGAATGTCTCTATATCTACCTCGACAGCCCGGAAATCACGCCCGCCGACAAATGCCGCACCGACATTTGCCTCACCGTGCCGGAAGACGCGCCAACCGCCGACGATATCGAAAAGCAGCGGCTGCCCGGCGGCAGTTACGCCGTCATTCGCCGTACGGTCAGCGATCCGGCGCAGTACCGCGTGTATTGGGAAGAAATCATAGCGGCGGTCATCGCCGCGCGGCTGGAAATCGACAACCGTCCCTGTTTTGAACGTTATCACCACTACGACGATGCCAGCGGCGTGGCTGATGTCAGTTTTTGCGTGGCGGTAGTGCTGTAAAGCGCATGGCAACAACCGGGCAAATGCCCGGTTTTTTTTGCGCCCGTCAGCGCATTTCGGCGGCTGGCACAGAAATTTGTGAGTATCGTTATAAAAAACTGTGGATTCCCCACTTTTTTCTGCGGTTATCTGTGGATTATAATAGGTTTAGATTGTTGAAATGTGTGAATTGTCGCACTGCCGGATGCGCATCTTTCAACGCTACCGTTTGTTTTTCAGGCGGTTATCCCCTTGCAGGAATCAACAGCTTTTGGTCCTGAAGGTTTGCCTCTCCCCACATCCATAATGGAGCTCATGATGCAATTTGATGCCAGGCACAATGTGTTGCCGATGTTCCGTCTCGGTCTGCTCGCGTCGGCGGGGCTGGCTTTTGCCGGTACCGCGCTGGCGGCAGATGACGCCTGCCCGCACCGTGGCGATCTCGATGCGATTTATTGCGACGCCGACAATGACATGGTCGCCGATCCGCCAACCGACCCGAAGAAATTCCGCGACCCGAAAACGCTGGTTTTCGCCTTCACTCCGGTGGAAGACCCGACCGTTTATGAAAAGCTGTTCCAGCCGTTCATGGGGCATTTGTCGCAATGCGTTGGCCGCAAGACGGTGTTTTTCGCAGTGCAGTCAAACGCGGCGGAAATTGAGGCGATGCGTTCCGGGCGTCTGCACATCGCCGCTTTTTCGACCGGCCCGACCAACTTCGCGGTCAATATCGCCGGTGCCGTCCCCTTCGCCATTCGCGGCACGGAGAAAGGCCCTGAAGGCGTATCCATCAATATGATCGTGCGCAAGGACAGCCCCTACCAGCAGCTTGCCGACCTGAAGGGCAAAAATGTCGCGCACACCTCGCCGTCTTCCAACACCGGCAACCTCGCGCCGCGCGCGCTCTTTGTCGAACAGGGGCTTACCCCCGACAAGGATTACAAGGTGGTCTATTCCGGCAAGCATGACCAGTCCATTCTTGGCGTCAAATCAGGCGATTACGACGCGGCTCCCGTCGCCAGCGATGTGTTGCAACACATGATCGAGCGCGGTGTGGTCGGCGCCGATGATTTCAGGACGCTCTATACCAGCGAAATGTTCCCGACTGATTCCTACGCCTACGCGCATGATTTGAACCCGGAACTGGTGGCCAAAATCAAGCAATGTTTCTTCGACTACCGCATTCCGCCGGAAATGGCGAAAGGGCTGGGTGGCGACCGCTTCCTCCCCGCCAATTACCAGAAAGACTGGGAACTGGTGCGTAAAGTCGCGACTGCCGCCGGGCAAAGTTTGAACCGCAGCGGCTATGAGGCCGAAAACGCGAAGAAGAAATAGGCTTGATAACAGGCAGAGACAACCATGAGCGCCATTTTGCAAATCAGCGGCCTGACCAAGGCCTACAAGCCCGGTGCGCCGGTACTCAAAGGCATTGACCTGAGCTTTGCCGACAGCGGCCTGACGGCGATTATCGGCCCTTCCGGGACGGGCAAATCGACGCTCATCCGCATCATCAACCGCCTGATTGACCCCAGCGACGGCTCGATTCTCTTCAAGGGGGAAGAGCTTTCCCGCATCAAGGGGCGGGCGCTGCGCGAGGCGCGGCGGCGCATCGGCATGGTGTTTCAGGAATACAATCTGGTCGAACGCCTGAGCGTCATGGAAAACCTGCTGACCGGGCGACTGGGCTACGTTTCGCCGCTGAACGCCTGGTTGCGCCGCTTCCCCGCCGCCGACATCGCCTACGCCTGGCGTCTGCTCAACATCGTTGGCCTTGCCGATTTCGCCAACCAGCGCGCCGACAGCCTCTCCGGCGGGCAACGGCAGCGGGTGGGCATCGCCCGCGCCCTGATGCAGCGCCCGGAAATCCTCTTGGCAGACGAGCCGACCTCCTCGCTTGACCCGAAAACCTCGGTGGAAATCATGGAGCTGCTGAAATCGCAAGGCATCGACCACCACATCCCGGTGCTGGTCAACATCCACGACGTCGGCCTCGCGCGCCGCTATGCCGACCGCATCATCGGCATGAACGGCGGCAAAGTCGTCTTCGACGGCGCGCCCGAGGCGCTGACTGATGCCGACCTGAATACCATCTACGGCGGCAAGGACTGGTTGCAATGAACACCCCGACCACCCCACCGCTTCCTGCCAGCGTCCGCCCCTTCCGCGCCTCCTTGGGGGCGCAACTGCTAGCGCTCGCGCTCATCGCCTACAGCCTCTACGCCCTCGGCCAGCTCGACTTCTCCGCCGAACGCTTCCTCAAGGGCATCGACAACGGCGCCCGCTTCCTCGCGCGGATGTTCCCGCCGAACTTCAAAGACTGGCCGCAACTGCTCACCGGCCTGGTGGAAAGCCTGCAAATCGCCGTGCTCGCGACCTTCTTCGGCGTACTGTTCTCCCTGCCCATCGCCATCCTCGGCGCGCGCAACCTCATGCCCGCCTGGGTCACCTGGCCGGCGCGCTTCATCGTCACCTTCTGCCGCGCCTTCAACCCGGTCATCATCGCCATCATCTTCATCAAGGCGGTCGGCTTCGGCCCGCTGGCGGGCATCCTCGCGCTCATCGTCGCCTCCATCGGCTTCGTCGGCAAACTGTTCACAGAAACCATCGAAGAAATCTCGATGAAACAAATCGAAGCCGTGCGCGCCACCGGCGCCCCCTTCATCTCCGTCGTCACCTACGGCGTCCTGCCGCAAGTCATGGCGCGCCTCGTCGGCTTCTGCACCTACCAGTTGGACGCCAACCTGCGCAACTCCACCATGGTCGGCATCGTCGGCGCGGGCGGCATCGGCGGCACCCTCTTCGCCGCCTTCCAGCGCTTCGAATACGACTTCGTCCTCGCCATCCTGATCACCATCATTGCCGTCGTCCTCCTCGGCGAACTGGCCGCCAACGCGGTCAAACGGATCTTCAATGTCTGACGCAAACACCGCGGCACACCCCGCACGCCTCTGGCAACGGCACACGCTCACCGAAAAACTCATCCGCACCGCCTTCTGGCTGGGCATCGGCATCGCCGTCGCGCTGTCGCTGCAACACATCAACGTCATCTGGGAATTCCTTTGGGACGCGCCGGAACAAATGCTGGACATGGTGCAGCGGATGTACCCGCCCGACTACGCCTACTACCGCCTCGAAGTCCACGCGGCGCTGCTGGAAACCTTCCACATCGCCACCCTTGGCACCCTGTTCGCCCTCGTCGCCGCGCTGCCGCTATCCATCCTCGCCGCGCACAACCTGACACCCAACCGCGCCCTCAACTTCCTCGCCAAAACGCTGCTCGTCGCCAGCCGCTCCGTCAACTCGCTCGTCTGGGCGCTGCTCTTCATCGCCATCTTTGGCCCCGGCGCGTTGGCGGGTACCGTCGCCATCGCCTGCCGCTCCGTCGGCTTCATCGGCAAACTGCTCGGCGAAGCGCTGGAAGAAGTGCCGCGCGGCAGCATCGAAGCGCTGAAAGCGGCGGGCGCGACGCAGAGCAGCCAAATCCTCTACGGCTACTGGCCAGCCGTCAAACCGGCCTTTTGGTCCATCATGCTGCTGCGCTGGGACATCAACGTGCGCGAATCCTCCGTCCTCGGCCTGGTCGGCGCGGGTGGCATCGGCATGATCATGCAATCGGCGATTGAACTCTTTGAATGGGATCGCGTCGCCGTCATCCTGCTGACCATCTTCGCCGTCGTCGTCATCGCCGAAATCGTCATCACCTACTTCCGCCGCCGCCTGATCTAGCGCTGTTTACCATTCGTCGCCTTTGTAGGTTGGATTACACGCTGCGCCTAACCCAACCTACGCGCAGCATCCAGCCTCGGCGTGCCGTCCGAATCATGGCGACGGTGTTGCGGCAAACTCGCCGTGTTATAGCTATCCACCGAAAGTTTCAGACAAGGCGCGCCGCTGAAGACAGTACGCGGTTGTACGGCGCGGGTTTCCCTAAAAAATGGCTTCGCCATTTTTTAGGGTGCCCGGTCAGGCGACGCAACACCGTATGAGGCTTTCGGTGGATGGCTATACAAGAAAACCGGGCGTTGCCCGGTTTTTTTTTGCGCCAGAAGCGGTCGTCAAACCATTCCCGGCGCGCGCACCAACGCGGCCAACGCTTCAGCGACCTCGTGAGCGCTGACCGGCGCAAGGTCGGCAACGGCGACCGTACGCTCCGGTAGATAGCGTTGCGTGCTGCCCAGCGCTGCCTCAAAGCGGTTGGCGCGGGCGGTCAGCACCGGCGCGGCGGCGGCGATAATCACCGCCGATACCAGCGCGGTATGCAGTTGCGCCCCGCTTCGGCGTTGCCAGAACTGCGCCGTACCGGCGATTTTGCGCCCACCAACGGCGAGGTTGAAACGGCCATCGCAGAAGGAGCCATGCACCGCCTGATAATCCGTCGCAATGGCGAAAGTGGCGAACAGCTTTTGCAACAGCGCGCAAAGGTGGCGGTAATGACGCTCGGCAGCAGCCACCGGATAGGCGGTGGCGACAGGGTAGGCGAGATAGAGATTGACGGTGTCGGGCGACTGCGGCACCACGCCGCCGCCGCTCAGGCGGACGTGTACCGGCAGCCCATCGGCGGCCAGTGCGGCGCAGGCGGCAGTGAAACCCGGCTTGCTGCGGTAACTGCGCGGTACAACGATGCCGTCGCGCCCACAATGCACCAGGGCGACGCCGCCCCGGCGTTGCACACTCAGGTCAATCAGGTGTTGCTCGTTGCCCGCCCAGTCGCGGCGGGACAGATCAAAAGTATGCTCAGGCAGGAGGAAAAAACGGGGCATGGCGAATGTGGTCGGGTATGTAGAGCGGCCTTCACTCCGCCTTGTGCATCATCGCCCGTTGCACGCCGTAGATGGAGGCGAGTACCAGCACGAAGCCGGTCAGCGCGCGGATACCCAGGCGCTGGTCGAGCAGCAGCCAGCCGAGGGCGAAGGCGCAGACCGGGCTGAGCAGGCCGAGCGAGGAGACGGTCGCGGGCGAGAGCCAGCGGATGCCCCGGAAAAAGAGGACGTAGGCGAGCAGCGTGCCGCAGAGGCACAGGTAGGCGTAGCCGCCGATGTTGCGTGCGGTAAGTGCGGGCAGCGGCGGCTCACCGGCGAGTGCCAGCGGCAGCAGGCAAAGGCCGCCGATGGTCAGTTGCCAGCCGGTCAACGCCAGCACGGAGAGGTGCATCTGCCAGCGTTTGGTGAGGAAGATGCCCGCCGCCATCGCACACGCCCCCGCCAGTGCGGCGGCGATGCCGAGCGGGTCGTAGCGGTTTTGCGGGCTGGCGACCAGCAGCACGATACCGGCGACGCCGAGCGCGGCCGCCAGCCATGCCGCTTTGGGCGGCCGCATTCCCGCCAGTGCCATCAACGCCAGCACCAGCAGCGTTTGCGTGGAATTGAGGATGGCGGCGAGTCCGCCCGGCAGGCGGTAGGCGGAGACAAAGAGCATGGTCTGGAAGAAGGCGATGTTGAGCACGCCGATGGTGACGAGGCGCGGCACGACGGCGCGGCGCGGCCATTCGCGCGTCCACAACAGCAGTAGCAATCCGGCGGGCAGGCAGCGGATGAGTGCGGCGGTGAGCGGTCGGTCGGGCGGCAGGTATTCGGTGGCGACGTAGTAGCTGGACCCCCAGATGAGGGTGGCGAGCGCGGTGGCGCAGAGGGTCAGAGCGTGGCGGGGCATGATTCAGCGCTGCCTTGCCCGCTGGCGGCGCATTTCCTTCGGGTCGGCGATGAGCGGGCGGTAGATTTCAACGCGGTCGCCGTCGCGCAGCACGTAATCAAGCGGACGCGGCAGGCTGAAGACGCCAAAGGTTGCCTTCTGCAAATCCAGATGTGGGAAGAAGCGCACCATGCCGGAGCGCTCGACCGCTTGCTTGAGCGTCGCGCCTTCGTTCATGGTGAGGGTGATGATTTTTTGCCGTTCCGGCTCGGCGTAGGCGATTTCAACGCGGATGGTTGTCATCGTTAGCCCCGCCGCACTTGGTAATAGCGCCACAGCCAGCGCAAGATGAGCAGCAGGATGCCGGCGAGGGTAAGGAAGCCGGTCAGCGTTTTTATGACGCCGAAAATACTGCCCGCGCCCGCCAATGCG
>NZ_CALJAH010000398.1 GCF_938028185.1 uncultured Cardiobacterium sp.
CGGCGACGCGCCTTGTCTGAAACTTTCGGTGGATGGCTATATTTCGCCGGCACAGGGCATTGTAAATTTGGCGAGCCGTAGGCAGTCCATCAAAAAAGCGCCCCGGAGGACGCTTTTTCGTCAGGCTGCTGTTCAGCTTTCCTGCTGCAATACCGTGAGCACGCCCGGATTGGCGCCGACGCGGTCAAAATATGCGGCGAGACGGGCAAAGGCGGACACATCCAGCTTCAGCCCTTTCGCCCAGCGCAGCGTCATATAGACGTAAACATCGGCGATGGACAGTTCGCCCGCAAGATAGTTCTGCTCGGCAAGCGCCTCGTCAATGACACCATAGAGGCGCAAAATCGCCTCGCGTCCCTTCGCAGCCAGCGCCTGCTGCGCCGCCTCGCCTTCGACGAACCGTGCCGGGCCGAAGACGAAACTAAACTGTCGGTGCAGCTCGGCGTTGGCAATCACCAGCCATTGCCGCGCTTTCGCCCGCTGTTTGGCGTCGCCGTGGGTGAAAATCCCTGCCTGCGGCGCAAGGTCGTTGATGTAATCAATGATGGCGACATTTTGCGACAGCGCCCAGTCGCCGTCTTCCAGAAGCGGCACCTGCCCCAGCGGATTCAGCTTCAGATACGCCGGGGTTTTGATGCTTTCGCGGGATTCCGCCTGGACGCGGTAGGGCAGGCCGGACCATTCCAGCGCCACGTGCGGGGTGAAGGCGCAGCTGCCGGGGAAATAATGCAGAGTGAGCATGATGAAGAACTCCTGTTGAAAAAACACAAAACGTGCGGGACGCCGTTATAACAAAAAAACCTCGCCCACACCACGCAGCACCCCGTCTGCTTATAGCCATCCACCGAAAGTTTCAGACAAGGCGCGTCGCCGAAGGCAGTACGCGGTTGTACGGCGCGGGTTTCCCTAAAAAATGGCTCCGCCATTTTTTAGGGTGCCCGGCCAGGCGACGCAACACAGTATGAGGCTTTCGGTGGATGGCTATAACATTGCCAAACCGCCCGGCCGCCCCCATCTCCCCGCTTTCACCACCGGAAAACACCATGTTCAACTTCCTCCACAACCTGAAAAACCGCCTCTTTCCCGCCGACAGCCGCTGGCTGGACGACCGCGCCATAGCCGCCCTCACCCGCGCCGTCCAGGAAGGCGAACGTGGCCACAGTGGTGAACTGCGCCTCGTCATCGAACGCCGCCCGCTGCCCGCCGACACCACCGCGCAGAGCCGCGCCGAATGCCATTTCGCCACCCTCGGCCTGTGGAATACCGCCGACCGCAGCGGCGTCCTCATCTACCTCAACCTTGCCGCACGCAAACTGCACATCCTCGCCGATAGCGGCGTCAGCGCCGTTGTCCCGCAAAGCATCTGGGACGACCTCGCCGCCCGTACCCTGCGCGCCTTCAGGGCCGGCCACGAAACCGCCGCACTCGAAACCCTCGTCAAAGAAGCCGCCGCGCTGCTGCGCCAACACTTCGGCAAGGCGGACGACCCGCACGGCAACGAACTGCCCGATCACCCCGTCATCATCGAATAACCCCGCCATGTACCGTCTCATCGAAAGCGCCGACTACCGCACCCTGCGCGACCACTTCCTCGCCGACTACAACCACCACAGCCGCCGCGACCCGCTCGGCGACACCCCGCTCATCGTGCCGACCCTGCCCGTCGGCAACATCCTCGTCCAGACCCTTGCCAGCACGAACGGCGTCGCCAGCGGCATCACCCTGCGCCTCTGGCACAACTACGAATGGATGCTCATCGGCCGCATCACCGGCAGCCCATATGGCAGCCAGGCGCCGCTCAGCAACACCGCCATCCGCTGGGACATCTTCAGCTACCTCTACCAAAACGGCGACACCATCCTCGCCGACCCCAACCACCGCCAGCACGCACTATTGCGCACCCTCTACCCGCACGAAACCCATCTCACCGCCGCCATGACCCGCCGCCTCTGGAGCTACAGCGGCCAACTCGCCAACCTCTACACCGTCTACCTCAACCAGCGCCCCGACTGGCTCACCGCCTGGCAAAGCGACAACCCGCCGCCGCTGGACGACCTCCTCGACGGCGACGGCCTGAAAACCCTGCCACCCATCCTTGCCGACCACTACCGTGCCCACTACCAACAACAAAGCCGCCTCTGGCACGACCGCTTCGCTGCCATCCACGCCGCGCGCGAACAGCGCAACCAGGCCTTCTGGCACATCCTCAACACCCGCCCGCGCGCCCGCGAGCTGCTGCCGCGCTGGATACCCGTCTTCGCGCTGACCCGCATGACCGCCGCCGAACGCGACACCATGCAGCGCCTCGGCGAATACACCGACCTCACCCACTACCACCTCGCCGCCAGCGAACACTACATCGACGACATCGTGGACAGCCGCTGGCTGCGCGACCTCAAACGCCGCGCCGCAGGCAGGGCGACGGACGACCGCCACCGCGAACACGGCCACGAACTCGTCTCCCGCTACGGCAAACAACAACGCGACCTCGCCCGCCTGCTGCACGAACACAGCGACCCCGAACGCCCCGACACCCCCGCCATCACCCCGCACAACCTCCTCACCGCCCTGCAAGCCGAAATCCGCGAACTGCGCGAAGACCACATCGCCGCATACCTTGCCCAAACCGCCGCTAACTCCCCGCTCACCGAACAGCTACCCTCCCCCTGTGGGGGAGGGGCCGGGGGTGGGGTTCGCCCGCACACCACCGTTGCCGAAAGCACCACCCAAACCAATCCCCGCCCCTTCCTCACCCTTGCCATCCCGCCCGCCATCACCGCCAACAGCGCCCCCGAAACCCTGACCCTCAGCCAACTCATCCGCGACACCCAAAAACCGGCGAGCACCTACGCCCGCGCGCACCACATCGCCAACACCGCCGCGCAAACCCCGCTCGCCGCGCGCGAACCACTCGCGCTGACCCCGCTCGAACAAAACCAGGCCGAGCGCCTCATCATCGCCGCGCTAGAACAAAACCAGCCTGACCCGGCGGCACAACTCGCCCGCCTGCCCGCCTGGCCGGGCGGCATCGGCGGCACCATCCAGCTCGAACAAACCCTCGCCGCCTACCGCCAGCGCCAACACAGCCTGCTCGCCCGCGCCCGCCTCGACACCTGGCCCGGCCTCAAAGAACGCACCCTTGACCTCGGCGATCACACCACCCTCACCGCCCGCCTGCCCGGCGGCGGCGACACCTGGCCGCGCCTCAGCGCCAGCAAGGCGCGACCAAAACACCAATACCGCTACTGGCTCGAACACCTCGCCTGGAGCGCCAGCGGCGACGGCGGCACAAGCCTCATCCACTACGCCGACGACACCCTGCAACACCTCGCTCCCGTCCCCGCCGCCACGGCCATCGCCCAACTGCGCCAATGGATTGCCGTGCGCGCCTGCGCCCAACAAACCCTTTGGCTCGCCCCGGTCGAATTGATGCAGCCGTACTTGGACAACCTTGTCGCCGGCAAAGACAAAAACAACGACACACTCATCAAAGACTGGATAAACGACGACCGCAACAAAGCCGACGACGGCGACCTCTGGCGCCACCTCTGGCGCGGCCACGACCACGACACCCTCGCCGCGCGCATCGCGACAGCGCTCGCCATCCACGCCACACTATTGCAACCGCTCATGACATATAGCGACGCCTCCAGCTGAAGCGCCCGCACGAACGACGAAAAACATTGGTGCGGCATGAATTGCCGCATGGCCGATGTAAAATCGCCACCCAATCCTCCCCCTTGAACGCCCATGACCCAACCCTTGAACCGCACCCGCCTCACCCTCCTCCTGCTTGCCACGCTGCTTGCCGCCTGCGAACAGCCGAAAAAGTCCGCACCGCCGCCCAAAGCGACAACCACCGCCCCCGCGCAAAACAGCCAACATCCCGCACCTGCCGCGTCCGACATCGCCGCGCTTTCCAATGCCATGCACGGCGCCGCCAACCAGCAACCTGATGATGCGCCCAAAGACCCATATGGCGAACCCTACATCATTGGTACCTTGGGCGGCGTCCCGGTCAATCTGCCATCTTCCGTGGTACGTTTTGTCGAATACGTGGATTCCCCCGGTTGGGACATGGACAAAATCCGCAGCTATAACCCGCCGACACGCAATTATCAATCCATCATCAAGGCCTTTGACTTTGCCTTCCGCAACAGCGATGGCGCACTCTATGACGAAAGAAAACGGGATTTGGTCAAACAATACCGCGCCGAACGATCAGCAGGAAGCGATGATTGGGTCAGGGTGCTTATTAGCGCTGCACCTGTAGAGAACTCCAGAAAATACCCTTTGGATTATCTATACGAAACCAGTTTTCAGAAATGGGCTACCGCAGCAGAGGAACCATACGCATTTACCGGGGAATATCGCTATGGTTTGGAATATTATGTGGTCCCCGGAATAAATCCGAAGACACAAAAATCCTGGAGAGAGAAGGATGGAGTAGAGGATTTATTTATTTACAAAGGTTCAGATGGCCACGTTGTTACTTACATAAAGTGTTCAAATCACAATGTACCTTCGCCACCCTGCACCCATTATTTTGAAATGCTTTCTCCCATGAAGCTCGGTAATATTACATTGTCATATCATCGACAACACTTAAAATCATGGAAAGCAATTCAGGAAAAAGCCCAGGCATTTATCTTGACCTTCCCGGCAAAGACCGATTAAAACATCCAGATAACACCACCACTAATTACTCCGGCAAAGTGCCGACCCAAACCAACCGAGGCAATCATGAAAAAAAGCATCCTTATCACCGGCTGTTCCAGCGGCATCGGCCACTGTGCCGCCCATCTCCTGCAAGCACGCGGCTGGCAGGTCTTTGCCAGCGCGCGCGACGCCGCCGACGTGGAGCGCCTGAAAGGCGAAGGACTCAATGCCGTCCAGCTTGACCTCACCGAACCCGACAGCATCAGCATGGCGCTCGACTGGGTGCTCAAACAAACCGGCGGCACCCTCGATGCCCTCTTTAACAACGGCGCCTTCGCCATCCCCGCCGCGCTGGAAGACCTCTCGCGCAACGCGCTCGCCTACCAGCTCGACACCGGCCTGCTCGGCTGGCACGACCTTACCATGCGCATCCTGCCGGTGATGCGCGCGCAGGGACATGGCCGCATCGTCAACAACAGCTCCGTCCTCGGCCTTGCCGCGATGCGCTTCCGTGGCGCCTACACCACCACCAAATTCGCGCTCGAAGGCTGGAGCGACGTGCTGCGCCTCGAACTCGCGGGCAGCGGCATCTCCGTCAGCCTGATCGAACCCGGCCCCATCAAAAGCAATTTCCGTGGCAATTCCTTCCAGCAATTCCGCCAATGGATTGACCTCGACAACAGTCGCCACAAGGAGCGCTATCTGGCGATGACCAACCGTCTGCAAAGCGACAAGCCGCTGCCGTTCACCCTGCCGCCGGAAGCGGTGGTGCAGAAACTCATCCACGCCATCGAATCGCCGCGGCCGAAAGCGCGCTACTACGTCACCGCGCTCACCTGGCTGATGGGCACGGCGAAACGGCTGCTGCCGACCTTCCTCCTCGACAAACTCATCCTCTGGCTCGCCGCGCGCGAGAACAAGCGTTACCAATAACCCAGGCGGCGTGCCATGCAAACTGGCAAAAGCAAAAACCGCCCGCCCCCCCCTGCGACAACAATTATCGTGCCT
This sequence comes from uncultured Cardiobacterium sp., assembly GCF_938028185.1. Lineage (GTDB taxonomy): Bacteria > Pseudomonadota > Gammaproteobacteria > Cardiobacteriales > Cardiobacteriaceae > Cardiobacterium. The sequence continues at coordinate 5,668 of NZ_CALJAH010000398.1, forward strand.
TCCCTGCGAAGTTCGCAGGTTGGGTCAGGCGCTTGCGCCGTAGCCCAACGTAGAAATTGTTGGGTTACGCCCGTTCCTCGCTAACCCAACCTGCGGACGAAATCACTGTGTTACGCTCAATTGTAAACAGCCCTTAGGTGTTGGCGTATAGGACAAAATGGAGGCTCAAAAACGCTGTAAGCCTTATGCTGCAAGGC
>NZ_CALJAH010000399.1 GCF_938028185.1 uncultured Cardiobacterium sp.
GATGGCTATAATTTGTACTGTCTTCGGCGGCGCGCCTTGTACAGAACTTTGTGAGTATCGCGATATGTGGGTGGCAGATGGCATTCGCGCAGGGCAAGCCCTGCGCGAGTGTGTGCGATGTGGTGCGGTTTACAGCGCCATCACGCCTTCGATTTCGATTTGGGCGTCGCGGGGCAGGGCGCGCACGGCTATCGCCGCGCGTGCCGGGAAGGGCGCGGTGAAGTAGCGTTTCATCACTTCGTTTACTTCGGCGAAGCGCTCCATGTCGGTGAGGAAGATGTTGAGTTTGACGATGTTGCTGAAATCGCCCCCGGCGGCCTGGCAGACGGCGAGCAGGTTGGTGAAGACGCGCTCAACCTGGACGTCGAAGTGGTGTTCGAGTTCGCCGGTGGCCGGGTCTATCGGGATTTGCCCGGAGAGGAAGACGAGGTTGCCGGTGCGTACGGCTTGTGAGTACGGGCCGATGGCAGCCGGTGCCTTGTCAGTGTGGATGATTTGTTTGGTCATGGATTTTGGCTCCTTTCTACCCGGCGGATTTCGATGGTGTCTTCCAGCAGGCGCAAATGCCGGGTGATTTGCGTCAGGTGTTCGCGGTCGCGTACTTCAATCCACACGGTGAGGATGCGCCGGTGGGTGTCGTGCGCGGCCGGGTTCATCTGGAAGTCGGTGATGTTGGCGTCGGCGTCGGCGATGGCGCTGGAGACGTCGGCGAGCAGGCGCGGGTGTTCGTAGGCTTCGATTTCGATGGCGGCGGGGAAGAGGCCTTTGCGCTCTGCCGCCCAGGTGGCGCTGATCCATTCTTCGCCGCCAACGATGCCGCGCATCGGGCATTCGCGGCGGTGGATGTGGATGCCGATGCCCGGCACGATTTGGCCGATGATGGGCTCTTGCGGCAGCGGGTGGCAGCATTCGGCGAGGGTGATGCCGCTTTCAAAGGCGCTGTGCACTTCGAGCTGGCGGGTGTTGGTGCTGTCGTCGGCCATCGCCGGGGCAGCCGGGTCGCCGTTTTCAATCAGCGCGCTGGCAACGAGTGCCGGTTGTTGCAGTCCCTGACCGATTTGGGTGAGCAGGGTGTTGCGGTCGGTGCCGCTTTGTTCGAGGTAGTGTTGCCAGCGGGCGTCGTCGATGTGGTCGATGTTGTGGCCGAGGCGGCGCAGGGCGTTGCCGAGCAGGCGCTGGCCGAGGGTACGCGCGTCTTTGCGCGCCAGCTCTTTGAGGTATTTGTTGATGGCTTCGCGGGCGCGGCGGGAGACGACGAACTGGAGCCAGCCCGCGTGTGGCCGGGCGTCGGGGCTGGTGTGGATTTCCACGGTCTGCGCCATTTCCAGCGGTTTGTAGATGGGGTAAGGCTTGCCGTTGACGGTGGCACCGATGCAGTGGTTGCCGATTTTGGTGTGGATGGCGTAGGCGAAATCCACCGGGGTGGCGTGGCGCGGCAGGTCGATGACTTCGCCCTGCGGGGTGTAAACGGAGATGTCGTTGGAGACGAGCTCTTTTTTGATGGTGTCGTAGAACTGGAGCGGGTCGTCGGTGAGGTTCTGGATTTCTTTGAGACGCGACAGCCATTCGCGCATATTTTTTTCGGCTTCGATGCTGTGCGCTTCGATTTGCACGGCGCGCTGTTTGGCGTATTGGTGCCAGACGGAGATGATGCCCGCCTCTGCCAGGGTGTGCATGTCGCGTGTGCGGATTTGCACGTTGAGCATGATGCCGTCCGGCATGAGGACGCTGGTGTGCAGCGAGCGGTAGCCGTTGCTTTTCGGCGCTGCGATGTAGTCTTCAAATTTGCCGTGCACCGGGCGGTAAAGGCCGTGCAGGCTGCCGAGGATGCGGTAGCAGTTGTCTTCGTTGTCGGTGATGATGCGGATGGGGACGGTGCGGATGGCTTCGCGGAAGCTCTGTTTGCGCCCCATGCGCTCGTACACGCCCCAGAGGTGGCGCTGGCGCTTGTTGATAGAGGCCTTGACGCCGAGCGCTTGCAGGCGTGGTTGCAGCGCGCCCTTGACGCGGTCGAGGGTTTCGTTGCGGGCGAAGTGTTCGAGGTAGCGTTTGCGCAGCACGGCGTGTCGCCACGGGTGCAGGTAGGAGAAAGCGAGGTCTTGCAGCTGGATGCTGAAGTAGTAGAGGCCGAGGCGGCTCGCTATCGGCGCGTACACTTCCATCGTTTCCTTGGCGATGCGGTACTGCTTGTCGCGCCGCATCACGCCGAGGGTTTGCATATTGTGCAGGCGGTCGGCCAGCTTGATGATGAGGACGCGCGGGTCGTCCGAGGTGGCGAGGAACATTTTGCGGAAGCTGTCGGCGACGGCAGCTTGCGGCGCGGTTTTTTTCAGGCGGTCGAGTTTGCTGACGCCATCGACGAGGCGGGTGACTTCTTCGCCAAATTCCGCCGCCATGTCGGTTTTTTTGACGATGGTGTCTTCGAGGACGTCGTGCAAAAGCCCCGCCTGCAACACCGGCAGGTCAAAGCGCTGGCGGGCGAGGATACGGCAGACGGCGATGGGATGGATGAAGTAGGGTTCGCCGCTCTGGCGTTTTTGCCCCTCATGGGCTGCGGCGCCATAGACGGCACAGCGCAGCATTTTTTCCATGTCTTCGGGGTCGAGGTATTTTTTCAGTTCGGCGGCGAGGTCGTCATACGCCGCTTGCAGGGTTTGGGCGCCGCTGAATACGGCGAACGGTTGGTATTCGAGGGCAAGCGGCGCAGGGTTCATGGCTATTCCGTGGTGGTGTCTTCGGGATGGTCTTCGGCTTCGTCAATGTCGTCGCTGTCGTCATCTTCGGCTTCAAGGTCAATGTCATTTTCGGCATTGCCATCGCCTTCGGGAATTTCTTCGGCAACGGGCGGGACGGGGACGGGCTTGTGACCGCGCAGCAGGGCGTCAATGGTGGTTTTGTCTTCGGCGATTTCGCGCAGGGCGATGACCGTGACCTTGTCGCCTTCTGCGGGAACAAGGGCCTGGTGGCCGTCGGCAATTTGTCGCGCGCGGCGGGAAGCGGCGAGTACGAGGCGGAAGCGGTTGTTTTCGTCTTTGAGGCAGTCTTCGATGGTGACGCGGGCCATGGGTTCTCCGTGTGTGTGCTGGTATGGGGGAAAGGGCTGCATTTTAGCAAAGTTGCCGCGCTCTGGCGGGGTGCAGTGGCGCGGCAACGGTTGGTTTTTTTGCAGGCGAGGGTCGCGGTTTACATACAGGGTAGCGGGGGTGATGTATGTATTTTTACGCGTAGTTAGCGGATATACATCGCGTCCTTGTCGAGTTGGCGGCGCGCGCTGCATTGTCCGTACACGGTCTGGTCGCCGTGGCTGAGGCGGAAGGAGCGGCCACCGTCGTTACTCGTCCAGCGGTATTCGCCGTCGTCAAAGTCGTATGCGCTGCGGCGCGGCAGCACGCGCTTGCCTTCTTTGAGTTTTGGGGTGGCGCTGTATTCGCCGCCCATGTTGGCGTAGTTGATTTGGAGTTCGGCGCCGCTGTCGCAGTAGTACGCCCAGAAGATGTCATCTCCGGCGGGCAGTTCGGGGACGCCGGTGAGGAAGGCGGTTTGGCTGGTACAGGCGGCGAGGAGCAGGGTGGCGAGGGCGGGGAGTTTGTGCATGGGGTGTCCTTGTTTATGGTGTGAATCAGGCTTCTGCCCGCGCCGGGGCTTTTTTGTCGCGGGCGGTTTTGGGCAGGGGCTTTTTCCCCGTTTTTTTGGCGGGTGCTACCGGTTCGGCGGGTTCATACACCGCTTCGGCGACGGCGCCGTTGGTGGTTGCTTCCGTAGCGACTTCACTTTTGCCGGGGGCGGCGGGTGTGAGCGAGACTTGTACGCCCAGCACAGCCAGCAGTTTGTGCAGGGTGGCAAAAGGCATCGGCGCATCAGCCTCGAGCAGGTCATAGAGTTCGTTGCGCGGGATGCCTGCCGCGTTTGCCAGTGCGGTCATGCCGCGTGCCTTGGCGGAGGTTTCGATGGCGTGGGCAAGCAGGCTGTAGTCGTTGTCGGCGATGGACTCTTGCAGCGCAACTTGCAGGTAAACGGCGATGTCTTCGTCGTCGTGGAAGTAGCGGGTGGGGTCGTAGGGTCTGGTTTTTATCATGGGAACAGCTCCTTTTTGATTTTTTTCGCGGCGGCGATGTCGGCTTTCTGGCTGTTTTTGTCGTCACCAAGCAGCAGGAAGATGATTTGTCTATCGCGCACGGTGTAATAGAGTCGGTAGCCCGTGCCAATGTGTACGCGCATTTCGCTGATGCCGTGTCCCACGCTTTTGTGGTCGCCCAGGTTGCCTTCTTCTGCCCGGCGCATCCGCAGTTCAATAACGGCCCTGGCCTGCCGGTCTTTCAGGTTTTCCAGCCAGTCATCGTAAACGGGCGTGGTTTCGAGGCGATAGTCGGTCATGGGACGGTGAAGCCGTCTTCGCTGAGGCGGATGTCGCCCGCTTCGATGGCGCGCAGCCAGTGAATCGTGGTTTCAAAGCCGCCGAGCGGGTAGAAGTGCAGTTGGCGCAGGGCGCTGTCCGGGTGGTCGCGGCGGTAGGCGGCGAGGTCGCACAGCAGTTTGTCCGGGGTGTTGAGGCTCATCAGCTTGCGCACGTTGCGTGCGTTTTTCCAGAGGAAGCTCATCGAGGCGCCGATGCCGCAGGCTTGGGCGTGGCGGATGAGCGATTGCAGGCTGGCAACGCCGGGGATGCCGATGTGTACCGGCAGGGTGATTTGCCGCGCCTGTAGTTGTTCCAGCCAGGCGGCAATCGGCGGCATTTCAAAGCAGAACTGGGTGATGAAGGCGTAATCCGCCGGGTAGCTCAGCGCGTAGCCCTGTTTTTGCGCCTCCGCTGCTTCTTGTTCGGCGCGGGGAATGTCGGGCGAGCCTTCGGGGTGTCCGGCAAAGCCGATGTGGGCGAAGGGGTAGTCTTGCAGCAGCCCGGTTTTGAGCAGGCTCATCACGCTGTCGTAGGGGCCAAGCGGCTGCGGTGCCGCGCCGGCGAGCAGCAGGGCGCGCTCAATACCGAGCGCGCGCACGCGCTCAAGGGTTTGTCGCAGTTCGGCTTCGCTGCGGTAGTTGCGCAGCACGATGTGCGGCACGGCTTGCATTTGTTGGCTTTGCAGCTGTTCGCAGGTGGCGAGGGTGTCGCCGATGTCGCTGCCGCGCAGGTGCGGCACATAGACTTGGGTACCCGCCGCCAGCCACGGGCGGAAGTCGCCGATTTTTTGCGCCGCTTTCGGCGCGATTTCGATGCTGTAGCCGTGGATGAGTGCTTGCAGGTCTTTGGTGGTGATGGGGTTGTTCATGGGGCAAGTCTTTCTATTGTCCAATCGTCGCCGCTGCGGCGGTAGAGGAAGCGGTCGTGCAGGCGGTTCGGCTGGCCTTGCCAGAATTCGATCGCCAGCGGGCGGATGCGGTAGCCGCCCCAGAAGTCGGGCAGCGGGATGTGGCCGTCGGCGAATTTGGCTTTCATCCGCTCCCATTGTTGCAGCAGCAGTTGGCGCGAGCTGATGACTTTGCTTTGCGTCGAGCTCCACGCGCCGAGCTGGCTGCCTTTCGGGCGCGAGAGGAAGTATTTGAGCGTTTGTTCGCGCGAGACTTTTTCTACTTCGCCTTCGATTTTGATTTGCCGCTGCAATGCAAACCAGGGGAAAAGCATCGAGACTTTGCGGTTGCCCGCGATTTCTTGCGCCTTGCGGCTGTCGTAGTTGGTGTAGAAGACGAAGCCGTCGCGGTCGAAGTATTTGAGCAGTACCGCGCGCTGTGAGGGTTGGCCGTCGGCGGCGACGGTTGCGAGGACAAAGCCGTTCGGCTCGGCGATTTTTGCGGCAAGCGCGTCGTTGAACCAGCGCTCAAATTGCGCAACCGGGTCGTCAAGCAGGTCTTCCCGTTCGAGCGGTGGGTGGGCGTCGAAATCGTGGCGGATGTTGCCGATGTCCATCAGTGTTCCTCCGCTTTCAGCCGGGTGAAGACGCGGTCGGCGGCGCGCAAGGTGTCGTCCAGCACGGCGGCGTTGTGCTGGCTGCCGGTGAAGATGGCTTCAAACGGCGACGGCGCGAGGGACACGCCCTCATCCAGCATCAGGTGGAAGAAGCGGGCGAAGCGGGCGGCGTCACAGCGCTTGACCGCGTCGAGATTGTCGATGCGGTCTTCTTTCGTGAAAAAGAGGCCGAGCATCCCGCAGACGTGATTGACCACCAGCGGGATGCGGTGCGCCCTGGCGCGGTCAAGCAGGCCGTCGGCAAGGGCGGTGGTGATTTCCGTCAGATTCTTGTAAAACACCGGGTCGTCGGTCAGGCGCAGGCTGACCAGCCCCGCCGCCATCGACACCGGATTGCCGGAGAGCGTCCCCGCCTGATAAACGCCGCCGAGCGGGGCGAGCAGCTCCATTATCTCGCGCCGTCCGCCAAAGGCGCCGACCGGCATCCCGCCGCCGATAATCTTGCCCAGCGTCACCAAATCGGCCTCGATGCCGAACAGCTCCTGCGCCCCGCCACGGGCGATGCGGAAACCGGTCATCACCTCGTCAAAAATCAGCACCGTGCCGAACTTGCTGCATAAATGGCGCAGCGCGCGCAAAAACGCCGGGTCAGGCGGGACGCAACTCATATTGCCCGCGACCGGCTCGACAATCACCGCCGCCAGCCGTTCGCCGTGCGCGGCAAACACCTGCTCCAGCGCGGCGATGTCGTTATACGGCGCGGTCAGCGTGTGCTGCGCATAAGCGGGCGGCACACCGGGCGAATCCGGCACGCCGATGGTCAACGCACCCGAACCGGCAGCGACCAGCAGGCCGTCGCTATGGCCGTGATAACAGCCGGCGAACTTCAAAAAATCCGTGCGCCCGGTAAAAGCGCGGGCGAGGCGGATGGCGCTCATCGTCGCCTCCGTCCCCGAATTGCACATCCGCACCATCTCCACCCCCGGCACACGGGCGACAATGGCTTCCGCCAACTGCGTCTCTGCCACTGTCGGCGCGCCGAAGCTCAGGCCGTTTTCCGCCGCCTGCTGCACCGCGTGGACAATCCCCGGATGCGCATGACCGACAATCGCCGGGCCATACGAGCCGACAAAATCAACATAACGGCGGCCATCGACATCAAAAATATAAGCCCCTTCCGCACGGGCAATAAAGCGCGGCGTACCGCCGACCCCGCGAAACGCGCGCACCGGTGAATTGACCCCACCGGGGATTACCTTCTGTGCGGCCAGAAAAGCCTGTTGCGACAACATAAAAAACCCTCTGAAAAACAGGAAAGGCGGCATTATCCAAGCCCGGCAGACGGAAAACAATCACCCAGGTCAAGCACGCCCCAAAACTGCGAAACACATTGACAACAAAGCCAAAAAACGGCATTATCCGCGCCCTCAAAAACACCCGGATTCCAATCAGGAGAAATACATTGGCTAACACAGCACAAGCAAAAAAACGCGTCAGACAAGCCGAAAAAGCCCGCGCCCGCAACGCCAGCCAGCGTTCCAGTATGCGCACCGCCGTCAAAAAGGTCCTGCGCGCCCTTGAAGGCAGCGACAAAAGCGGCCTGCAAGCCATCTACGTCAGCGCCTCATCCGCACTTGACCGTGCCGCGCGCAAAGGCCTCATTCACAAAAACAAGGCCGCCCGCCTGAAAAGCCGCCTCAGCGCCAAAATCAAGGCCGCCACCGCCGCCTGAAACAACGCCTGACGCACCAACCCGCCCCGGCGGGTTTTTCTTTGCCCAAAACAAGAGAAAACCATGCAAAACAACCCATCCGAACAATACAAAGGTCGCAAAAGCAGCCTGGGTCGCATCCGCAAGGCGCTCGGCTACTCCCTGGACGGCATCAGGGCGGCAATCGAAGAAGCAGGCTTCCGCGAACTGCTCTGCCTGCACGGCATCCTGCTCGCCCTGCTCATCTTCCTGCCCTTCCCGCTTGCCGAAAAAATGCTGCTGGTCCTCGCCTCCGGGATGTCGCTCATCACCGAACTGCTCAACACCGCGCTGGAAGCGGCGGTTGACCACACCTCGCTCGAAATCCACCCGCTCGCCAAACGCGCCAAGGACGCGGGTTCCGCCGCACAATACACCTGCCTCACCTTCATCGCCCTCCTCTGGGGCATGGCGCTTTATGGCTGGCTTGCCGCATAAAAAACGTGAAATCCTCCAGTCCGAATTTGCGTCATAAGAAAAGAAAGTCGCTTCAAAAGATGCAGCGCACATGGTGCACCATTCAGCACGATAAGAAAGCCCTACGCACCTGTCCGTTTGCCATTGCCAATATGGCCATTTTTAACAAAATTCCGCGACGACCCGGTCATTCGTAGCATAGCAATACACCCAAAGTCTCAGACAAGACGCGCTGCCGAAGACAGTAAGCCTTGCTCGCGAAGCGAGAGAAACGGCTGGGGTGGGGGTAGCGTCCATGGCATGATCGCCAATGCTAGTCAGTCATCTTGGGCGCAGCATTCAGTCAGTACCCCCCATCATTGAATGCGACAGCGATGGGTCAGTTAAAAATTCCAGACCATTACGGATGTCATTTTTCTGCGTAATATAGCCGTTCATCGAAAGTTTCAGACAAGATGCGTCGCTGAAGGCAGTACGCAGTTGTACGGCGCGGGTTTCCCTTAAAAAATAGCGCCGCTATTTTTAAGGTTCCCGATGAGGCGACGCAACATCGTATGAGACTTTCGGTGGGTGGCTATATTGCTCATTGCTGTTCTTCTGGTTTGGGTTTAAGCACATCTCCAATAAAGAGACAGATAGGATAAGCGGTTGATGACTTGCCCGGATCCGGACGGTAGCTGCGGTTGCCTACATGGTATAACTACCATAGCCCTACTGGCTTTCAAAACTGTACCAGTCTTTGGTCGCCATCACCGTATTGTCTTGTAAATCTATTACCGTTCTTCCGGAACAATGGGATTATCGAAAGTAACGGCATAGCGGGCAGGCTTTGATATGGGTATGGAAATCATTTTATAGTCTTTTTTATAATTTTCCCCCAACTGATAGCGTAAAAACGTTCCATCTTTTTGTTTGACATCTACATAAGAATATCTGCCATGTAAAATATAAGGGCGCGTTTCTTTTTCAGGTACTAATAGCATATCTTTATAGTGTGGGTAGCCTGTTGGCACTATCTCGGCTTCCCATTCCAAAAATCCTCTAATATAATTTCCATCGCCATATTGTTCTGCCAGCCCCGCATATTTCCATAGTCTATCTTCACTACGTTTAACTCCTTCATTCCATACTTTCAATAAGGTAACGCCTTCCACATTCTCCGCAGTCCGGTAAATTTTTTCGCCCGCCGTTTTGCAGAGTTCTTCAAAGACCGCCCTGCTTTTCA